>JBHOQZ010000844.1:0-1635 GCA_042408635.1 Chloroflexota bacterium | reverse complement strand
GGGAGGTTGCGCGTGTTCGACGACCTGTTCGCCAGGCTTGAGGTGGCGCCGGAGCGTCGGGTGCTCCTGGCCGCGTTCGCCCACCCCGATGACGAGGCGTTCACCTGCGGCGGGACGCTCGCCATCACGGCGGCGTCCGGTGGCCGGGTCCACCTGCTCTGCGCGACCCGGGGCGAGCTCGGCGAGATCGCGGATCCGGCGCTGGCGACGCCCGACACGCTGGGCGTGGTCCGCGAGCAGGAGCTACGCGCGGCCTGCCACGCCCTCGGCATCGATGCGCCGACCTTCCTCGGCTACCGCGACTCCGGCATGGCCGGCACGCCCGGCAATGACGATCCCCGCGCCTTCTGCCGCGTCCCGACCGAACAGGTGGCGCGGCAGGTGACGGAGGCCGTGCGGCGCCTGCGCCCGCAGGTGGTGCTGACGTTCGAGTCCACTGGTGGCTACGGCCACCCGGACCACATCGCGATCCACCGCGCCGCCGTGGCGGCGTTCGATTCGGCGGGCGACCCGGCGCGCTTTCCCGAGCAGGTCGAGGCCGGCCTCGCCCCCCACCGCCCGGAGCGCCTCGCCTACATCGCCATCCCGCGCAGCGTCTTCCGGTCGATCCTGGAGCTGGTGCGGAGGGAGGGGATCGATCCCGGCGAGGCGCCCTTCCCCGAGGACGCGGGGTTCCCCGACGAGCTGATCGACGTCGTGGTGGACGTCTCGGCGCAACTCGACCTGAAGGTCGCCGGCCTGCTCGCCCACCGCACGCAGCTCGATCCGAGACTACCGTGGTTCCGGCTGCCGGAGGCGGCGCTGCGCGAAGCGATGCGCCGCGAGCACTTCGTCCTTGGGGCCGGGCCGGGCGCCCGAGCCGGCTAGACCGTGGCCGCGCCCGAACGGCACCCGCCTGCCCGGCCGCGCCACGAGCGCGAGCTCTGGGCCGCCTGGCAGGCGCAGCAGTGGCGCAACCTCCCCCTCACGGCGCGCTCGACGGCCGCAGGTTGGCGCGAGATCGATGGGGAGCCGATCCAGGTCGTCCACCGCGGGCGCTGGAGCGGCGGCAGCGGCCCCGACTTCCGCGATGCCATCATCGCCACCGCGGCCGGGACGCTCTGGCGGGGCGACATCGAGCTGCACCTGCGCACCTCCGGCTGGACCGAGCACGGCCACGAGCGCGATCCCGACTACGCGGGCGTGGTCCTGCACCCGGTGCTCGACGACGACGCGCCGCCGGCCAGGCGCTGCGACGGCGCCATTGTCCCGACGCTGCCGCTGGCGCGGCACCTGCCCTCGCGCGTCCCGACACCCGGCACGCCGCCCGCCTCCGGGGTGCTGTTCCAGCGCGCGGAGCCGGCCGACGTGCCGGCGTTAGTGGGGCTGCTGCGCCGGCTCGGGGAGCTGCGCTTCCAGGACAAGGCCACCCGCTTTGCCGGCGAGCTGGCAGACCGCCCGCCCGCCGAGGAGCTGTGGCTGGGCCTGCTCGACGGGCTCGGCTACGCCCGCAACCGCGCCGGGTTCCGCGAGCTGGGGGCGCGCCTGCCCTGGGCGATCCTCGAGGCCGAGCTGCTCCCGCTCGCGCCCGAGCACCGGCCCGCGGCGGCCGCCGCGCTCATCCTCGGCGCCGCCGGGCTGCTGCCATCGGCCGAG
>JBHOQZ010000192.1:0-1094 GCA_042408635.1 Chloroflexota bacterium | reverse complement strand
CTCCTGGCGGGCGGTCGGATCGATCGCGACGAACGGGGCGGGCGCGGGCGCGGCGGGGCGCGTGGCGGCGCGGCGCTCGGCCTCGCGCTGCTCCCGGTAGAGGTTGAGCATCGCCGCCAGGATGCCGACGACCGGCACGCCGAAGAACGCGCCGGCTATACCCGCCAGCTTGCCGCCGAAGAGGATCGACGCGAAGACGGCCAGCGGCGGCACGCCGAGCGTCTGGCTCATGATGCGCGGCATCAGGAAGCTGAGCACGACCTGCTGGAGCAGCACGAGCAGGATCAGCATCACGACGAGCCGCGTCGGGTCGCCCTGAAAGGCGACGATGACGAGCGGCGGCACCACCGCGAGGTAGGTGCCGAAGAACGGGATGATCATCACCACGCCGGCGAAGACGCTGGCGAGCAGCACGTAGGGGAGCTGGAAGAGCTGCATGATCACCGCCGTGCCGAAGGCGTAGACGAGCGACTGGATGAGCTGGCCGCGCATGAAGGCGCCGAAGGTGCGGTCGATCGAGTCGCCCAGGTAGATGAGGCCGGCGTGGTAGCGCTCGGGCACGAAGACGAGCACGTCGCGCACCAAACCGTCGTCGTCGAGCATGATGTAGAACGACAGGAACAGGATCAGCAGCGTGGTGAACAGCCCCGAGGCGAGGCTGGTGAGGATCTGGACGCTGTTGCGGACCGCCTCGGTGCCGATCGCCTCGGCCCGCGGCACCAGCTCCTGCGGGCGGTAGATCGCCGTCAGGTCGACCGCGATGTCGCGCGCGGCCAGCTCGGTTTGGGCGAAGATCAACCACCGCGTCGCCTCGTTCGCCATGTCGGGCATCGCCAGCACGAACTGGGTGAGCTGCTCGACCATCTGCGGGATCACCAGCAGCATCACCAGCACGAGCCCGACGATGAGCCCGAGGTAGACGGTGGCGACCGCGAACGGCCAGGTCAGGCGCGTGTAGCGCTGGATGACGCGGGCGAGCGGCCGGAGCGTGAACGCCACCAGCCAGGAGAGGAAGAAGAGCAGGAGCACATCGCCGATCTCCTGCAGGAAATGCCAGACCTGCGTGCTCAGGAAGAGCGCGGCCAGCATCACCA
>JBHOQZ010000838.1:0-7986 GCA_042408635.1 Chloroflexota bacterium | reverse complement strand
GCCGCCCCCGATCCCCCAGCCGGCGCGGCCTCTGGCTTGCGGCCGCCACGCTGCTGGGCCTGGCCGCGCTGCTCACGCCGCCCGGCGCGGCGTGGCACCCGACCGCCCGCGCGCTCGGCGTGCCGCAGGTGCGACCCGCGCTGCCGGATGTGGAGGCCCTGACCCCGGCCGACGCGGTGGCCTACCTGGGCGGCCGCCTGCCCGGCTACCAGGGGGCGACCGCGGACGCGATCAACAACTTCTCCCCCGCCGACATCCTCGAGACCATGGACACGGCGGTGCTCGATGAGGTGGGCCAGCGCCACGGGGAAGCGGCCCTGGGGCGACTCTACGAGGCGATCGGGCGCGCGGCGCTCGACGCCCTGCTCGACGTCTACGGCCCCGACCCGGTCGCGCTGGCGCTCGACGCTGGGCACGGTGGCCACCGCGGCTACTACTGGGATCCCGGTGCCGAGGGCACCGAGGCGCAGCACAACCGGGCCGTGGTGGCCGCGATCGAGCGGTTGGCGGCCGATGACCCGGCCTACGCCACTATCATGATCCGGCGCGTGTTCAACGACGCGATCGCCGACGACTTCCGGCTACCGGCCGAGCAGAATGTGATGGTCTACAACCAGATCGCCATGCGCAATGTGCGCGGCAGCGTCCTGGCGGCGTCGGCCGCCCGCTGGAACGCGGAGCGTCCGGCCGACGCGCCGCAGCTGCGCGTGCACGCCCTCTCCGTCCATTTCAACGCCGGGGCAAACGGCCTGCTGGTGCTCCACCAGAGTCCGCGGGTGGTTGAGGCGGCGTTCGCCGAGCGCTCGCTCGCCTACGCCCGCCGCTACGCCGAGCACGCGCTCGAGCGGGTCAACGCCACGGGACTGCTCGCGGCGCCGCTGCGGCTCTGGGCGCGCACGGGCCTGCACGACGACGAGATGCTCTACCGCCCGCCCTATATCAGCCCGGCGCAGGCGGCCCAGGCGACGCCCCGCTACGGCTTCCTCCAGGGCAGCTATCACCTGCGCCGTTATGTCGACCTCATCCTCGCCGCCTGGTCCTAGCCGCACTTCGCCTAGGCGACCGCTCCTCGCGGACGTTGGCTTCCTCCAGTCATCGACTGCTCGGCCGCGGGCTGTCCTTCTGAGTGGGGTTGCTCAAGCCCGGATCTGGTCTCGGCCTGGGAGCCGGGCGCGGCTTCGGCTGGGGTCTTTAGAGCAGCTCCTTGAGCTTGGTCAGGTCGACGTTGCCGCCGCTGATGATGCAGACGACGGAGGCGCCGGCGCGGCTGCCGGTGCGGCCGCTGAGCAGGCCCGCGACCGAGGCGGCGCCCGACGGCTCGGCCAGGAGCTTCGCCCGGTGGAGGACGCGCCGCAGCGCGGCCACGATCTCGGCATCCGAGACGAGGATGACGTCGTCGACGAAGCGGCGGATGAAGCGCAGGCAGAACTCGTCGGTGAATGGGGGCGCCAGGCCATCGGCGATGGTGCTGACTGACTCGAGGCGGACCGCGCAACCCTCGCGCAGGCTCCGCCAGACGCCCGGTGCCCCCTCGGGCTCTACCCCGATCACCCGGACGCCCGGTTTCAGGCTCTTGACGACGAACGCGACGGCGGAGAGCAGCCCGCCGCCGCCGGTGGGCACGACCACGGCCTCCAGGTCCGGCGCCGCCTCGAGGATTTCGAGGGCGAGGGTGCCGTAGCCTGCGATGAGGTGCGGGTCGGCGAACGGGTGGATGAAGTGCATGCCGCGCTCCTGCGCGATCGCCTGCATGCGCTCGAACAGCGACTGCCACGGCACCTCGATCACCTCGGCGCCGTAGCCGCGCATCGCCTCGACCTTCGAGCGCGCGGCCGTGTTGGGCACCACGACCGTGCAGCGCGCGCCCGCCACCCGCGCCGCGTAGGCGAGGCTCTGGCCGTGGTTGCCGGCCGAGATCGTGATGATGCCGCGGGCCCGCTGCTCGGGCGTGAGCGCGGCCACCGCGACGAGCCCGCCGCGCGGCTTGTAGGCGCCGGTCCGCTGCAAGCACTCGGCCTTCAGGCGCAGCCTGACGCCCGCCTGCTCGCCGATGGCGGTGGCGGAAAGCAGCGGAGTAGCGACCAGGTGCTGCCGCACCAGGTCGCGCGCCCGGTACACGTCGTCGAGCGTGGCGCCCAGCGTCTGGGCAGTCGCATCCGTCATCAGCGTTCCCTCCGTCGGCCCGGCGGCGTTCCTCGGGCACCCGAGCCGGCCCGGCTATTCTAGACGGGATCGGCACCCCCCGACGGTGTACCGGTGGAGCGGCTGGCCGCGAATCTGCCCCAGACGCCAGCAGAGGCGTGGCCGGAATCGGGCCCCGAATCCGGTCGAAACGTGCAACCTTTCGGGGCGATCATGCGTACATATCGGTGAGCGTCCCGCGCCGTGCCGGCGCCCGTGACGTCAACGATCGACCCGCGCCGCGAGGCAGGCAAACGGAGCGGTGAGGGTCCCTTTTCGCAAGCTGAAGGAGTTTCTACGATGGCAACGACGGCTCAGCCGATTCGGCTCAAGGCCGATTTGAAGTGCTTGGTGTGCGGCCACGTCGCCGCGGAGGTGGAGGGCATCTACGGCCGCCCGGTCAAGCTGACCCGGGTCACCCCGATCGGCGAGCCGCATTGGGAGGTCACCCCGGGTGAGCCGCTGCGCTGCCCCCGGTGCGAGGGGCGCCTCCACCTCGACGACGTCGAGACGATCCGCGAGCGCACCCTGCGCCAGCCGGCCAAGGTGGAGCGGCGGATCAGCGCACTGCGGCGCGCCAGCTAACCCGGCCCGCGCCGGCTCCCGACCAACGGCGGAGGCCGCCCGTCGGGGGCAGAGATACCCTCAAAGGCGATCCGGCCGCCTGCTCAGGCCGCCGGATCGCCCCTTTTTCGCCGCCCGGGTCGCGACCCTGGCGTGCCTCGGTTCATTGCGGGTGGGGGCGCGGCGCGCCCGCGGCCGGCTACTCAGAGCCGAGGCGCGGCGGCGGGGAGCGGACCAGCAGCACGGAGGCCGGTTCGTCCCCCAGCGCCTGCCAACAGTAGCCGGTGTGGGCCCGGTGCGAGACGGCGTCGCCAGGTCCGAGCTCGTGCCGCTCCTCGCCGATCTCGAAGCGCACCCGGCCGGCCAGCACGAAGTGCAGCAGCTCGCGCTCCTCGCCCGCCGCGTCCGGCTCGCCGACCGCGGACTGGCCGGGCTCGGCGGTGACCACAGCTGCGAACAGGCAGGCGTGATAGGTGGGCACCACGAGTTCGGCCCGCGGGCCGCCGCCGTCGAGGCGCAGGCGCGCGGCGGCGCGTACCACGCGCGCGGCCGGCGCCGGCTCGACTGCTTCGAAGAAGTACGCCAGACCCACCCCGAAAAAGTCGGCGAGCTTGTGCAGGTTGGTCACCGAGACGTTGACCCGGTCGTGCTCGAGCTTGCTCAGGAACGACTCGGCCAGCCCCGTGCCAGCCGCGACTTGGCGCAAGGTCAGCCGCCGTTCGGCGCGCGCCCGCGCCAGGCGTCGTCCGAGCGTGGCCACCGCGCTCACCAGCCTCCCTGTCCCACGGCGCCTTTCCAACCGCGGCCCGCATTATACGGGCGAGCCTTGGCGCGCTGTCGAGACCACGCTGTCAAAATGCCGCGACACCCGCCTGTTTCGGGTCGTAACCGTGTTGCGTTCGCATGCAAGATGAGGTACTCTATGACAAACCGATTGCCCTTCGTAACCTAAGCCAGTGCGGCCCTGCCGGGGGGCGTCACCTCCTGATTTTCGCCGCGAGGTGGACGTGGTGAAGTTGTGTCGGGCGCTGCTGCTCCTCGGGGTCGCGCTAGTGTGGTGGTCCCCGTTCGCGTTGCCCTCGGCCGGTGACGCGGCCGCGGCGCGGGCTCGCCTTCAGCCGGATCGCCCCCCGCTGCGCTACACGCTCGAGGCCGACGTCGATTTCACCAACGCCTACGTCACCGCCTTGCAACGCACGGTGTGGCGAAATGTGACGAGCGCAACGCTGAACGAGATCGTCTTCAACGTCACGCCGGCCCGGTACCGCGCCTTCAAACTACTCGCCTGCGCGGTCGACGGCCAGCCGTGCGCGCCGGCGCTGAGCGGCGTCGTCATGGAGGTGCCGCTCCCGCGTTCGCTGCCCCCCGGTGAGACGGTGACGATCGACCTGCGCTACTTCCTCGACGTGCCTGAGCCGGGCAACCTCCGCTTCGGCAAGGCCGGTGGCATCCTGGCGCTCGGCAACTGGTATCCCACGCTGGCCGTCTACCGCGAGGGGCGGCTGGTCGGCCCGGGCCGCACCGCGGGCTGGGACCGCCACCCCTACACCGACGTGGGCGATGCCTTCTACACCGAGGCGGCCGACTACGACGTTACCGTGCGCACGAATGTTCCCGTGGTGACCGCGCACACGGGCCGCCCCGACCCCGCTTTTGCCGGGGGTGAGCTCTCGGCGCGCTACGTCGGCAGCTCCCTGCGCGACTTCGCCCTTGCCTTTTCCGACCGCTACGAGGTCACCTCGACCGAGGTCAATGGGACCACGATCGCGGTCTTCGCGCCGGCCGGGCACGCGCGGGGTGCGGAGACCGCCCTCCAGGCGGCCGCTGCCACCCTCCGCTTCATGGAGGCGAACGTCGGGCCCTACGCCTGGAGCGCGCTGCACATCGCTGAGACGGCGAACTTCCCCCAGTCGTGGGATGGCCAGGAGTACAGCGGCCTCACCTTCATCAGCGCCCACCACATGGCCAATCCCGGCCCACCCGGCTCCTACCTCTGGTACCTCGTCGCCCATGAGGTGGTGCATCAGTGGTTCTACGCGGCGGTGGGCAACGATCAGCTCTACGACCCGTGGCTCGACGAGGCGCCGGCGACCCAGCTCGCCTGGCTGACGCTGCGCTCCGTCTCGCCCGGGGCCTACACCTCGGCTTGGGAGACCCTCAAGGCACGGTGGTCGGCTGGCCGCGCCGCCTACGGGGATCGCTCGGTCGGCACGGGGATCTACGACTACACGACCGCGAATGAGTCAGCGTACTTCGCGGTCGTCTATCGGAAGGGGGCGCTCTTCCTCGACGAGGTGCGGCTCGCGCTGGGCGATGATGCCTATTTCGCCATGCTGCGCGAGTACTACGCGACCTATCTCTACCGCGTGGCCATGCCGGCCGACTTCTTCGCCGCAGTCAAGGGCCGGCTCGGGGATGCCGGCGAGGCGATCATCGCGCGCTACTTCGACTAGCACCTGCCCGGCCCGGCGGGGGACGGCCCGCCGGGTCAACGCGCCGCAACGCTGAGAATGAAAGGAGCTCGCCCGCCCCACGGGGCCGGGGAGGGGGGGTCGCAGGAACCGATGACGACGAAAGTGCTGGCCATCGACGACGATCCGGCGATTGCCGAGATGCTGCAACAGACTCTGAGCGACGAAGGGTATGAGGTTGCGACCGCGAGCGACGCCAGCGGGGTCGATCGCGCGCTCCAGGACTTCCAGCCCGACCTGATCATCCTCGACGTGATCATGCCCGGCGTCGACGGCCTGGTGCTCTGCTCGCGCATCCGCTCCAAGATGGATGTGCCAATCATTGTGCTTAGCGCCTCCCGCCGCAAGTCCGACCTCATCCTCGCCCTGCGGCTCGGCGCAGATGACTTCGTCAACAAGCCTTTCGACGTCGACGAGCTGCTGGTGCGCATGGAGGCGGTGCTGCGGCGCGCCGGGCGCACGCGCACCCGCCGCCCCGAGGAGGACGTCATCCGCCTGGGCGACATGACGATCGACAAGAGCCGGCGCCAGGTCCGCATCGGCAGCGAGCGGCTGCCGCTCACCGCGACCGAGTTCAACCTGCTCTCGTTCCTGGCCTCCGACCCCGAGCGCGTCTTCAGCCGCCAGGAACTCGGCCGGTCGATCTGGGGCAAGGACGATGTGGGTGAGGGGCGCATGGTCGACGTCCACGTGCGGCGCCTGCGCCAGAAGTTGGAGAACCAGCAGGGCGACATTCCCCAAATCGTGACGGTGCGCGGCTTCGGCTACAAGCTCGGCCAGCTCGCGAGTTGAGCCTGGGGCGGCGGCAACCGCCTAGAACGGGATCAGCTCGGGCGCGAAGGCGCTCAGCGCCAGCAGCGTCGACACGACAAGCAGCACCAGCAGGTTGTAGGTGAGGTGAAGCACGCCGGATGCCTTGATGGCGTGCTCCTCTAGGTCGTTGGCGTCGTCATTGTGCCGCCAGGCGTCCGGCGCGAGGTGGGTGCCGCCCAGAACCTTGAGCGCGCGCAGGTATTCGAGGCTGAAGACCACGCCGCCGACCGATAGCGCAAGCAGTGCCACGCCGAGCGGCACCCCGGCGACCGTGTGCGCCAGCCCGAAGACGAGGCTGCGCCAGACGACGTCGACCGCCGTGCGCGTGCCGCGCCGGAACAGCCGCTCCTCGACCAGCGCGTGCAACGGGAGCGCGGCCAGGATCATGAGCGCCCAGACCGGCGCGAACAGGCCGAACTGGAACGGCAGCGCGAGCGTGTTTGTGCCCGTCTCCTCGCCCGCCTCCATCAGCCACGACCAGCGCAGCAGGTCGAGCGGCGCGTACTCGATGACGAGGAACGCGATTCCGAGCACGACCACCACCGTCGGCAGCGCGACGGCTACGTGGCGCGGCCGAATCGAGCGGTACATGTCGACGTACTCGCGCCAGTAGGCTCGCTCGTTCCAGAGGGCGAGGCCGACCACGCCGACCGTGTAGACGGTGATCGGCAGCGGACTCTGCAGCCAGACCGTGAGCGCGATGGCGGTCAGCAGGACGAGGATCGGGAGCAAGACGACCTCCGGCTCGGCCCACCCGCTCCACGGGTTCCCGGCGGCGGCCCCATCCCTCAGCATAGCACCCGGCGGGCGCGATCGTGCAGCTGCCCCGCGTCATGCGCCCGCGGGCGAGGGCCCGAGCGGCACCCAAATCGCACCGAGCACCCTGGATCGGGCAGCCGTCGCGCCCGCTGCCGCCGCGCCGTCCGAAGGACGCAGCCACCGAGGCGGGCGCGCCCGCTCCCCGCTGGCCCGACCACGTCCGCGGGTGGCACGGGCGGCATGTAATCTGCCCACCCCGTTCTGTCGGGGCGGCGCTTGCGCCACCCCTGGGCGTCCCGTAGATTGGAGGTCTGATGTCTGGAGCAACGGAGACGGAACGGGCGGACGCGCGCCGCGAGAAGACTGCGGTCGCCCTGAGCTCGGTCCTCGCGGCGGTGGTGCTGACGGGCGCCAAGGCCGGCGTCGGGCTGGCGACGGGCAGTCTCGGGCTGCTGGCCGAGGCGGCGCATTCGGGGCTCGACCTCGTGGCGGCGCTGCTCACCCTCTTTGCCGTGCGCTACGCCGAGCGGCCGGCCGACCGTCAGCACCCCTACGGGCACGGCCGGGCCGAGAACCTTTCGGCGTTCATCGAGGCCGGGCTGCTGCTGGTGACGTGTGCCTGGATCATCTGGGAGGCGGTGCACCGGCTGCTCTTGCCCGAGGTCCACGTGGACGCGAGCCTCTGGGCCTTCCTGGTCGTGGGTGGCTCGATCGTGATCGACTTCGGGCGCAGCCGCGCGCTGTCGGCCGCCGCCGAGCGCCACTCCAGCCAGGCGCTGGCAGCCGACGCGCTCCACTTCAAGACCGATATCTGGTCCTCCGCCGTCGTCCTGCTCGGCCTCATCGGCGTGCGCATCGGCGAATGGACCGGCAACACCGAGCTCTGGGGCCGGGCCGACGCGGTGGCGGCGCTCGGTGTCTCGGGGATCGTGGTGGTGGTCAGCCTGCGGCTGCTGCACGAGACGATCGACGCGCTGCTGGACCGCGCGCCGGAGGGGTTGGAGACGGCGGTGCTCGCGGCTGCGCGGGCGGTGCCCGGCGTGCTCGACGCACGGCGGCTGCGGCTGCGCCGCGCCGGCAACAAGCTCTTTGCCGACCTCGTCATCGACGTGCCGCGCACCACGTCCTTCCCGGCGACCCACGACATCGCCGAGGCGGTCGAGGCGGCGGTCCAGCGCGTCGTGCCCACGGCCGACGT
>JBHOQZ010000833.1:0-8084 GCA_042408635.1 Chloroflexota bacterium | reverse complement strand
CGCGGCCGGCGCGCCGACGGCGGTGCGGACAGCCCCTCCCGCGCGGACGTGGCCGTGGCGGCTGCTGGTCCTGTTCCGCCGCGCCCCGCGGCCGCGCGGGGCCACATAAGCCAATAGGAGGTCGAGGGGTGCACCCGGTGATTGGCCGATGCCCGGTCTGCAGCAACCCGCTCGCGGTCGTGCGCCTGCGCTGTGAGAGCTGCCAGACCGAGATCAGCGGCAATTTCGCGCTGGGCAAGTTCCAGCAGCTCAAGCCCGAGCAGCTCCAGTTCATCGAGACGTTCATCAAGTGCGAGGGCAAGATCAAGGACGTCGAGGAGGAGATGGGCATCTCCTACCCGACCGTGCGCGCCCGGCTGCGCGACGTGATCCGGGCGCTCGGCTACGAGCCCGCCGATGATGCGCCGCACCCGGAGAGTACCCGTGCGGATCGGCGGCGCGCGATCCTCAACGACCTGCACGAGAAGCGCATCAGCGTCGACGACGCGGCGCGCCTGCTCAAGCAGCGCTAGGAAGGGACGCGAACGATGCAACAGCTCGTCTTCACCCACACCGAGCCGATGCGGCTCGTCATCGAGCACTGCCGCGGCAACGTGCGGCTGCGGCCTGCGCCCGACGCGACGCTGCGCATCCAGGCCGACGAGCGCTCGGTCCAGGCGCAACAGCAGAACGGGACCGTCACCCTCCAGGCGCGCGGCAGCGTGAGCGTCGCCGTCCCCGTCGGCACAACAGTGCTGCTCGGTGATATCGCCGGCAACGTCTCGGCGCGCGGCATCGGCCCGCTCAACGCCAGGTCGGTCGCCGGGCTCCTCGAGGCTCGCGGCGTCACCTCGCTGGCGGTCGAGCGGCTGGCGGGTGACCTGATCATCGAGGGCGTCGAGCACGGCGTGGTGATCTCCCACTTCATCAACGGCGACGCCGTCGCCCGCGGCGTCGGCGGCGATTTCACCGCCGAGCGGATCAACGGCGACCTCCGCCTCCAGGGGATCGGCGGACCGGTCACGATCCGCCACCTCGCCGGCGACGCCGCGCTCGGCGGGCTCGATCAGGTGGCGCTCGATCGGGTGCAGGGCGACCTGACGGCAAGCCGGTTGAACGCACTGCGCGCGGGCGGGGTCGCGGGCGATGTGCAGGTCGCCCACATCGGCGAGCCGGTGCAGCTCGGCCGGGTCGACGGCGACCTCTCGGCCTACGACGTGCCGCGCGGCCTGGACGCGCCCGATGTCTCGGGCGACGCCGAGGTGCAGACCCGGCTCGAGCCTGGCGCGGTCCTGCGGGTGATCGCGAAGGGCGACATTCGGCTCGGCCTGCCGCCCGAGACGTCGGCGCAGGTCTCGGTGCGCGGCAGCCGCATCAAGGTGGACGACTCAGGCCTGCCGCTCCAGCTCGAGCGGCTCGGCGATCGCCTCCAGGGGCGCCTGGGCGACGGCGAGGCGACGATCGACCTCGTGGCCGACGGGACGATCAAGCTCGGCCGCCTCTGCGACCGCTTGCCGCGCTTCGAGCGCCGGCTGGTCGAGGATCTGGGGCTCGACGAGATTGGCCGGGTGGTGGCCGATGCCGTCCAGGCGGCGCGCACCGGCCTCGAGCTGGTCGGCCCGATCGAAGACGCAGTGCGCGAGGCGATGGCGGGCTTCGAGCAGGAGCTACGCACGCGCAGCGAGGAGCGCGCTCGCCGGATTGAGGAGCGCGCCCGCGAGCGCGCCGAGCGGATCCGCGAGCGGGTCGAGGCGCGGGCGCGCGAGCGGGCCGAGCGGCTGCGCCGCCGACTCGAGCGCCAAGCCGCCAAGCTGGAGCGTCAGGCCGAGCGCGTGCCGCGGCGCTTCTTCGGCCGCTGGCACTTCGCGATGGAGCCGGAGGAATTCGGGCCGCCGCCGGGCGTCCACCCCTTCCCCACCCCCGGGCCAGCCCCCCGGCCACGTGCCGGCTGGAACCCACCGACCGCCGCCGAGCGCCGAGCGGCCTGGGAGGCGGCGCACGCCGAGTTGCAGGCGCGGCTGGCCGCGATCGAGACAGCCCGGACCGAGTTCGAGCAGCGCCGGGCGGCGTTCGAGGCGGCCCAGCGCGAGGTGGAGCGGCACCAAGCCGAGGTCGAGAGCGCCGAAGTGGCCCTGCGCGAGTTGGAGCGGCGCCAGGCCGGGGCGGCGGACCTGGCCGCCGCTCGGGCCCGCTTCAGGGCAGTCGCACACGGGATCGAGGCCGCGCAGGAGCGGCTGAGCGAGGAGGCGGAAGCCATGGAGGAAGCCCGCGCTGAGCTGCACGAGCGCGAGGCCGAGCTCGAGGCGGCCCGCGCCGAGCTGGCGGAGGCCGAGGCGGCCGGCGTCGAAAGGGCCGAGACGGCACCCGAGCAGGGGCGCTTCGCCCCGCCTGTGCCACCCGTCCCGCCGGCACCGCCCACTCCCGCAACGGGAGCGGTCGCGCCGCCGCACGTATCCGTGCCACCGGCTCCGAACGTCGCTCCACCCCCCCCGCCCGTGCCGCCCGTGCCCGCGGCGCCGACCGCACCGGCGCGCGGCGCGGCCGTGTCGGCCGCCACGCCCGAAGCCCGACCGATGCCGGAGGGCAATTCCGCGGGCGGCGCCGCGCCGGGGGCAGATGCGCACGCCGTCACGAACGCCAACCCTAATGCCGCTGCCGACCGGAGTGCCGGGGAGCCGGGCTACCACCCATCGGACGTGCCCGCGGCGGCGGGCGTCGCCGACGAGGCGCGCCTCAACGTGCTGCGGCGCGTGGCGGCCGGCGAGTTGAACGTCGAGGAGGCGGAGCGGATCCTCGAGGCACTCGACCGCGAGGGCGTCTAGGACACCACCCGGCCGGGTGGACCTCACCCCCTTTCGAGGGGGCCAGGGGCGGGTGCTCCGCCGTCTGGGCAACGGTGCAGTGGCACCCGCCCCCGGCCCGTTGCCCCCTCACTCTGGGGGAGAAGCCCCCTCACCCCGACCCTCTCCCCCAAGGTTGGGGGAGAGGGAGACGGGCGGCTCCCAGCACCCAGCGGGTACCCGGCTTGGCCCTCTCCCCCAAGGCTGGGGAGAGGGCGCTCTGCGCGTGGCTGGGCGCGGGACGTCGGCCACTCTCCAGGAGGTGAGGGCCGCAGCGGCGGACGCTACCTCGCCGCCGGCCAGGGCCGCACCCCGTCACGCTCAGAATTGTGGCCTCGGAGCCGCCCCCCGTCACCTCCCAGCCTCGGGAGGTCGGGGGCTCGTCTCCCCCCAGGATTGGGGGGCCGGGGGGGCCTGGGAGGCGTATAATGGCCGCTGCGGCCGGTTCGCTGTGGCCGGGGTGGTACCGCGACTCAATGAGGAGGCGAGGGAGCAGGATGCGCACCAAGGTCACAATCGTGGGGGCGGGCAACGTCGGCGCCACGGCGGCGCTGCACATCGCGCACGCGGCCTACGCCGACATCGTGCTCGTGGACATCGTCGAGGGGCTGCCCCAGGGTAAGGCGCTCGACCTGCTCGAGGCCGGCCCGATCGTCGGCTACGACTCGCAGATTGTCGGCACCAACGACTACGCCGACACTGCCGGCTCGAAGGTCGTCGTCATTACCAGCGGGATCGCCCGCAAGCCGGGGATGTCGCGCGACGATCTGGTCCAGACCAACCAGAAGATCGTCGCCTCGGTCGTCGAGCAGGTAGTGCGCTACTCACCCGACTGCATCATCATCGTCGTCACCAACCCCATGGACGCGATGACGCAGCTCGCCTACGTCACCTCGACGTTCCCCAAGCAGCGCGTTGTCGGCCAGGGCGGCGTGCTCGACACCGCCCGCTTCCGCACCTTCCTCGCCCAGGAGGCGAAGGTCTCGGTCGAGGACGTCAGCGCCTACGTGCTGGGCGGCCACGGCGACGAGATGGTGCCGCTCATCAAGAGCACAAATATCGCGGGCGTGCCGGTCGAGCGCGTGATCCCGAAGGACCGCCTCGAAGCGATCGTCAAGCGCACGCGCCAGGGCGGCGCCGAGATCGTGAACCTCCTCAAGACGGGCAGCGCCTTCTACGCGCCGGGCGCCGCGGTCGCCGAGATGGTCGAGGCGATCATCCTCGACCGCAAGCGCATCCTGCCCTGCGCCACCTACCTCGAGGGCGAGTACGGCATCAACGGCCTCTTCGTCGGTGTGCCGGTCAAGCTCGGCTGGGACGGCGTCGAGCAGGTGATCGAGGTCGATCTTTCTGACGAGGAGCGCCAGGCGCTCCACCGCTCGGCCGCGGCCGTCAAGGAGCTCATCGACGTGATGGGGATCTAGGTTGCCTGAGCGGTTGACGGGCCACTGCCCGTCAACCGCTCAGGTCGCCACGTCAGGAGTCTGCAGCCGGGCCGCGCGGTGCGCGGGCCGGCGTCGCTGCGGCCCGCGTTCGGTTGACCCGCTCTGGGGGCGGGGGTACAATAGTTATGCGGTTAAGGGATGGGGCCGTAGCCGCGCCGGAGCAATGTGGCTTCACCGGACCATTCCGGGCTGCGCCCGAGGTGCCATGCTGCGCCGGGGTGCGGCGGCGAGTGGTCCCTTTTGTGTTCATGGGTGAGGGTGCGTGACGTGTTGCCGGTCGAGTACGTTCCGATCTTGGTGCTGGCCGCCGTGGCGCTGGCGGTGCCGATCGGCATCCTGCTGGTGGCGAGCCGCCTCGGACCAAGCCGGCCGACGCGCGCCAAGCTGACGCCGTACGAGTCCGGCATCCGCGAGATCACCCCGGCGCGCCAGCGCGTGCCCATCAAGTTCTACGTCATCGCGATGCTCTTCATCGTCTTCGACGTTGAAGCGATCTTTTTCTATCCGTGGGCGGACACGTTGCGCGAGCTCGGGCCGTTCGGCTTCTGGGACATGGTCGCCTTCATGACCGTCCTGCTGGTCGGGTATTTCTACGCGTGGAAGAAGGGGGCACTCGATTGGGAGTGAACACACCTGCTGACAACAAGATCATTCCGCTGACGCCCCGGGGGAGCGCCGGCAGCGCGGGCCATCCGCAGGGCAAGAGCGGCACGCCGATGTTCCTCCTGTCGAAGCTCGCCAACTGGGGTCGCGCCAACGCGCTCTGGCCGATGAGCTTCGGCCTCGCCTGCTGCGCGATCGAGATGATGGCGACGGGCGCCTCCCGCTTCGACGTGGCGCGCTTCGGCTCGGAGCTGTTTCGCGCCTCCCCGCGCCAGGCCGACCTGATGATCGTGGCCGGCCGCGTCTCGCAGAAGATGGCGCCGGTGCTGCGCCACCTCTACGACCAGATGCCCGACCCCAAGTGGGTGATCGCGATGGGCGACTGCGCCTCCTGCGGCGGCGTCTTCAACAACTACGCGATCGTCCAGGGCGTCGACAAGGTCGTGCCGGTCGATATCTACCTGCCCGGCTGCCCGCCGCGGCCCGAGGCGCTGATCGACGCGATCATGAAGCTCCAGAAGAAGATCGCGGCCGGCGAGACGCGCAACCAGCAGGGGCTGTAGGCCATGAGCGACAGCACCCAGGAATCCACCCGCGGTCTCTCGGGCGAGAGCCCGAGTGCCCCGACGGCGCTGCCGCCGGCGGTCGATGCCCTGCGCGCGGCGCTCGACGGAGCGATCCTCGAGGTGATCCAGGACCGGGGCGAGACGACGGTCGTGGTTGCGCGCGAGGCGATCCTCGACGCGCTCCGGCTGCTGCGCGACGAGCCCTCGCTGCGCTACAGCCACTGCTCGGACGTCACGGCCGTGGATTACCTCGATCTCGGCATCGAGCCGCGCTTCTGCGTCGTCTACCACCTCTACTCCTTCCAGAACAACCACCGGCTGCGGCTGCGCGCGCCGGTGCCGGAAGACGACCCGCAGATCGACTCGTGCGCCGCGCTCTACCCGACCGCGAACTGGCACGAGCGCGAGGTGTTCGACCTCTTCGGCATCGGCTTCCGCGGCCACCCGGACCTGAAGCGCATCCTGCTGCCCGACGACTGGGACGGCCCGCCGCCGCTGCGCAAGGACAGCCCGATCGGCGGCGAGGATGTCGAGTTCCGCTACAACGTCGGGCGCGTCCACGGACGCCGGAGCGAGATTTAGATGGCAGTCGAACAGGGACGCTACACCTTCGAGGCGGTCGGCCCCGGCCCCGAGACGGGCGGGACGATGATCGTCAACATCGGGCCGCAGCACCCCAGCACCCACGGCGTGCTGCGCCTGGTGACCGAGCTCGACGGCGAGACGATCGTCAACCTCGAGCCGGTGATCGGCTACCTCCACACCGGCTTCGAGAAGACCTACGAGGACAAGACCTATCTCCAGGGCGTCACGCTCACCGACCGCATGGACTACCTCGGCCCGATGCTCAACAACCTCGGGTTCTCGCTGGCGGTCGAAAGGCTGCTCGGGATCACCGACCGCATCCCCGAGCGCGCCACCGTCGCCCGCGTGCTGTTGGCGGAGCTGACGCGCATCGGCAGCCACCTCGTCTGGCTCGGCACCCAGGCGATGGACCTGGGCGCGATGAGTGTCTTCCTCTACTGCTTCCGCGAGCGCGAGAAGATCCTCGACTTCTTCGACGAGGCGTCGGGCCAGCGCCTCATGACCAGCTTCATCCGGCCGGGCGGCCTCATGCGCGACTTCCCCGACGGCTGGCTCGACAAGGTGCGGCGCTTCTGCGACATCTTCCCGGCGCGCGTCGACGAGTACGAGACGCTGCTCACCGAGAACGAGATCTGGCGCGACCGCACGATCGGCATAGGCAAGATCTCGCAGGCCGACGCGATCGCCTACGGCCTCTCGGGCGCCAACCTGCGCGCCACCGGCCTCGCCTGGGACATCCGCAAGGCCGAGCCGTACTGCGGCTACGAGACCTACGACTTCGACGTGCCCACGCGCACCGAGGGCGACGTCTACGCCCGCTATCTGGTGCGCGTGCAGGAGATGCGCGAGAGCATCAAGATTGTGCGCCAGGCGCTCGATCGGCTTCCGCCCGGCGACTACGTGATCCACGACCACAAGGTCGCGCTGCCGCCGCGCGCGGAGCTCGCCACCAGCATGGAGGCGCTGATCCACCACTTCAAGCTCGTCACCGAGGGGATCCGCGTGCCGCCCGGCGAGGTCTACCAGGTGATCGAGTCGGCGCGGGGCGAGCTCGGCTTCTACATCGTCTCCGACGGCTCGGGCAAGCCCTACCGGGTCCACGTGCGCGCGCCGTCGTTCGCGGCGCTCGAGGCGCTGCCCCTGATGGCGAAGGGGCACATGGTGGCCGACCTAGTGGCGATGATCGGCAGCCTCGACCCGGTCATGGGGGAGGTGGACCGCTGATGCTGCGGCCCGAGACGCGCACCGAGATTGAGCGGCTGATCGCCGAGTTCCCCGAGAAGCGCTCCGCGATCCTGCCCGCGCTCAAGCTGGTTCAGCACGACGCCGGGTATCTGCGGCGCGAGGAGATGGAGGAGGTGGCCGACATCTTCGACGTGTCAGTCAACGTCCTCTACCAGCTCGCCAGCTTCTACAGCATGCTTCACCTGAAGCCGCGCGGCGAGCACCACCTTGAGCTCTGCGACGGCCTGCCCTGCGAGCTGGCGGGCGCCGAGCGCCTCTGCCGGCACATCGAGGCCAGGTTGGGCATCAAGGCGGGCGAGACGACGCCCGACGGGAAGATCACCTTTACGCGGATCGAGTGCATCGGCTCGTGCGACCGCACGATCGCGCTCCTGATCGATCACCTCTACGTCGAGGACGCGGACGAGGCGAAGGTCGATCGCCTGCTCGACGGGCTCCAGCGCGGCGAGATCCCGCAGGACGTGCTACGCGACCCTGAGCTCGCCGAAACGCACTAGATGTGCGCTAAGATTGGGGAGTGGCTATGCCGACGTTTGAGCCGGTTCTGACGCGGGATTTCGACAAGCCCCGGCCCTGGGACATCGACGTCTACGAGGCCGGCGGCGGCTGGCAGGCGTGGCACAAGGCGCTCACCGAGCTCAAGCCCGACGAGATCACCGACATGGTGAAGCGGGCCGGCCTGCGCGGCCGCGGCGGCGCAGGCTTCCCCACCGGCCTGAAGTGGTCGTTCATCCCCAAGGCGCCGGGACCGAAGTACGTCTGCTGCAATGCCGACGAGAGCGAGCCCGGCACCTTCCACGACCGCTTCCTCATGGAGCTCG
>JBHOQZ010000832.1:0-3999 GCA_042408635.1 Chloroflexota bacterium | reverse complement strand
CGCTCACCGCTGGCCAGCGTACTCTTCGTGGGCGGCTCGATGCTGGTCACGCTGTGGATGCTGATGCTCGGAGTCGCGATGTGGCGCCTCGCGGGGCGATCGTCGACTGCAGTCGAACCGGCGGCGCTTGTTGGACTACGGCGACAATGATCCCCGGCTTCTCGACCGCATGGTGCATCGCGGCGCGTTCGGCCGCGAGGAGCGCTCTCGGGTCCCCCTCAGCCTCGCGGCGAACCTCGACATTCAGCGTACAATAATAGCACCCTCGCTCGCTTCTGCTCTCCCGCGACCAGCGTGAGCAAGGCACGGAGCCTGCGCTCGCTCACGATCGGCCGCGGCAGCGGGTCGCCTAGCGCGGCGATGGCGTTGACGACCTTCGGTGGCGCGATCGAGCAGCCCTAGGACCTGCGTCACCCGCGCCCGCGTGACCCCGAGCTAACGCGCGAGGGCGGACCGCGACGGGCACCCCCGTCATCCAGGGCCCTTTGCCACCTCTGCGCCAAGGCGATGGGATTGCGGTGCTGCTGGGAGGAGCGCGCTGGCCCTGGCGGCGGCTCGAAGCATCCGGGCGGCGCCGCGCCTCGAGGTGATGGACGTACCACGGTCGCGCCGCCCGCGTGACGCCGACGAGGCGTGTTAGATTCAGGGAGGACGTTCGGGATTTCCCCTGCCTCGGGAAGCCAGATCCACGTCAACCCACGAGGGGATATCCGGGCCGTCGGCCGGGATATCCCCTTGTGGGTTTCTTGGTTTGGTGCCCGGTGCGTCGACGGGCAGGGTCGGCGTGCTGGCGGAGCGCGCTGCCCCACGTGCCGACCCGGCTCGCTGCCTGCCGCCGGTTGGCGATCGGGACCGGGTCGGGCGCCCCCGGCGCACGCCTCGGGTGGAGACGGTGCGGCAGCGGGCGCGGCGAGGGGCAAGCGCGGCGTCGGTCGCGGCCGGCTCTCAGCGACGGTCTGCCCACTCGTCGGGCAGAAAGCGCGCCTCCAGCGCTAGGGCCAGCGCCTCGAGCGCCGCGTCGTCGGGCCACCAGCGGTAGCGGACCAGGTCGAGCCGCAGCTCGGGGTCGACCTCGACGCCCTCGTCGCGCAGCCGCTCCGCCTGGATCCAAGCGCTGTGCTCCCGGCAGCGCGTGACGATCCGGCCTGAGCGGTTGACGACACGGTGCCAGGGCACCTCGGTGCCCGCCGGGAGCGCGTGGAGCGCCGCGCCGACGATGCGCGCCGCGCGCGGCGAGCCGAGCACTGCGGCGATCTGCCCGTAGCTCATCACCCGACCGGCCGGGATGCGCTCCGTCAGCGCCCAGACGCGATCCCGAAAGCTGGTGCCGTCGTCCGCGCTCACGGCACCACCTTCGTTACCGCGTCGGCGTTCGCGCGGGGAGAAGCGCGCCCCGGCTGGCTCGGCCACTGCCCGTGTCCCGGCGCGGCACCGAACAGCCGCTGGACCGCACTCGCGGCCGGCCGCTCGTTTGACCGAGCCGGTGGGGCTGTGCTAGCGTTCCGACCAGATCGGGCAGGGGAGGTGCAGGCGGTGAAGATCGTGTTCACGCCGACGATTGTGACGCAGGGCCTCACCGACGCGCAACGCCGCCGGATCGCCGACGCCTCGGGCGGTGCCACGCTGGTCGAGCCGACCCAGCCGGAGGCGATCGTCCGCGAGTCGGTCGATGCCGAGGTCTTCCTCGGCAACATGCGCCGGGACCAGTTCCTGGCCGCGCGCCGTCTGCGCTGGTTTCAGGCGATCTCGAGCGGGGTTGACCGGCACATGTACCCCGAGTTCATCGAGAGCGACGTGATCCTAACCAGCGAGAAGGGGATCGTCGGCACCCACCTGGCCGAGCACGCCTTCGCGCTGCTGCTCGCGCTCACCCGCAGCGTCGCGCCGGTCATCCGCGAGCCGACCGCGCGCAACCAGCTCGCCATGCGGCGCGCCGCCTGGGAGCTCACCGGGCGCACCATGGGGATCGTCGGCCTGGGTGGGACCGGCGTCCAGGTTGCCCGGCGCGCCCACGCCTTTGGCATGCGCTGCCTCGCCGTCGACCCCGAGCCGGTCGAGCGGCCCGACACCGTCGAGGCCGTCTGGGGGCTCGACCGTTTCCACACGCTGCTGGCCGACTCGGACGTGGTCACGATCTGCGCGCCGCTGACGCCGCAGTCGCGCCGCATGTTCGACCGCGACGCCTTCACCGCGATGCGTCCCCACGCCATCGTGGTCAACGTCACGCGTGGCGAGATCGTCGACGAGGCGGCGCTGCTCTGGGCGCTGCGCGAGGGGCAGATCGGCGGGGCGGCGCTGGACGTGACGCCGGTCGAGCCGCTGCCCGACGACCACCCGCTCTGGCGCCTGCCCAACGTCGTCGTGACGCCGCACACGGCCGGCGCCTCTCCGCTGCGCGCCGACCGCGCAATCGACCGCTTCTGCGAGAACCTGCGCCGCTTCCGCGAGGGCCGCCCGCTGCTCGGAGTCATCGACAAGCGCAAGGGCTACTGACGACGGCCCGCGCGGGGGCGACCGACAGCCCGCACCCGCCCGCCTCACCCACCAGCGCACGGGCGACCGAAAACCGCCGCCTCGAAGACGCGCTCGGTCTGCCGGGCGCTCTCGAGCCAGGTGAAGCGCGCCGCCCGCTCCAGGCCAGCCCGGCGCAGCCGCTCCCGCACTGCCGGCTCCGCCAGCCGACGGATCGCAGCCGCGAGGCCCGCCACGTCATCGGGTCCCACGCGCAGCGCCGCCTCGCCCACGACCTCGGGCAGTGAGGCGGCGTCCGAGGTGATCGTTGGCGTGCCGCAGGCCATCGCCTCGAGCGGCGGCAGACCGAACCCCTCGTAGCGCGAGGGGTAGCAGAAGCCCCAGGCGAGGTTGTAGAGCGCGACCAGGTCGTCGTCGGGGACGTAGCCGACGAGTCGCACCCGCTCGGCCAGGCCCAGCGCGCGCACCCGCTCCACCAGGGTGCCGCCGCGCCACTTGTCCTTGCCGGCGATGACGAGGTAGAGGTCGGGCAGCTCGGCCAGCGCGGCAGCGAACGCCTCCAGCAGCACGCCCAGGTTCTTGCGCGGCTGGAGGTCGCCTACCGCCAGCAGGAAGCGCTCGGGCAGGGCGTAGCGCGCCCGCACCGTGGCCAGGACGGGACCGGACGCGAGCGGCCGGAAGATCGCGCGCACCCCGTTGTGGACCGCCACCGTCTTGCCCACGGCGTGGGGATAGCAGCGCTCGATGTCGCGGCGCGCCGCCTCGGACACGGTAAGCACGCGGCGCGCCCGCCGGATCGAGAGCGGTACCAGCAGCCCGAGCTGCCAGCGCACGCGCGGGGAAAACGCCTCAGGGTAGAGCCGATAGGCGACGTCGTGGACGAGCAACACGACCGGCGCCGAGACCGGCGGCGCGACATAGGTGACGTGCAGCAGGTCGAGCCGCGCGTGCCGCGCCGCCAGCGGCAGCCCGAACGGGATGCGCAGCGGCGCCGGCAGCGGCAGCGTTCGCCGCACCCGCAAACGGGTACCCGGCACCCGCCCGTCCACGACGCCGCGCAGCCGCTCCGGGCGCGGTGTGAGCAGGCGGTACTCGTGCGGGCTCGTCAGCGCGCACAACCCCTCGGCCAGGCCCAGGATGACCGTCTCGTTGCCGGTCTCGCGCTCCCCGACCATGTGGGCATCGATCCCGATGCGCAGCGGCCTCACGGTAGCTCCGCCAACGGATCGTCGCCCGCGAAATCCGGCCCCTTGCCCGCCACCGCGAGGAACAGCCGCTCGTAGGCGTCGGTCACGCGCTCCCAGTCGTACCAGCGGCTCACCCGCGCCAGGGCCGCGTCACGCAGCCGCTCGCGCTTGGCCTCGGGCAGCCGCAGCACGTGCGCCAGCACGTCACGCAGCCCGTCTACGCCCGCGAAGCTCAGCCCGGTCCCGCCGATCACCTCCAGGTTCGGAAGGTGATCCTTCACGACGACCAGCGCGCGCGACGCCATCGCCTCGATCAGGGCCGGGTGGGTGCCCCCGACGC
>JBHOQZ010000828.1:0-2906 GCA_042408635.1 Chloroflexota bacterium | reverse complement strand
GCGTCGGTGTCCATGAGGCGGCGCACGAGCAGCCGGGTCAGGAAGAGGGCGACGTGCGGATTGTGGGCGACGAGGGAGTCGAACCGCTCCTTGCCGAGCCGCCAGAGGTCGACGGGCTCGAGCGCCCGCGCCGTGGCGTTGCGGGGCTCGCCGGTGAGCAGGGCGAACTCGCCCAGGCTGTCGCCCGGCCCGAGCACGGCCAGGCGCACCACCTCGCCACCGTCGTCGCCCTCGACCTCTGGCGGCTCGGCAAGGAGCGGTTCGACTCCCTCGTCGCCCACAATCCGCACGTCGCCCTCTTCCTGACCCGGCTGCTCGTGCGCCGCCTCATGGACACCGACGCCGAGCTGGCCGAGGCCAGGCAGCAGCTCGCGCTCCAGACCGCCGCCCGGTTCGAGCGGTTGCCGCCGGAGGTGCAGGCGTTTGCCCTGCGATCGTGCGTGCTCGACCGGGTGCGGCCCCGCATCCTCGGGCGGCTCCGCGGCGGGGAGGCGTGCGAGGAATGGCTGCGCCTCCTCCAGCTCGAAGGGCTCGCCCACCGCGACGACAGCACCGGCTGCTGGCGCTTCCCGCCGCACTTCCGCGAGTTCCTCGAGAGCCGGATCGAGCAGACCGCCGGTGCCGAGCGGCTGCGGCAGCTCCGGCTCGAGCTGGCCGACCACCACGAGCGCGCGGGCGACTGGGCGGCCGCCCTCGAGATGTACCTCCAGTGCCAGGGGTGGACCTCGGCCGGCTGGGTGCTGACGCGCCACGGCGAAGAGCTGGCGCGCGAGCAACCCCGGGCCTTCGTCGACTGGTTCGAGCGCCTGGTCGAGCACGGCTGGCAGCCCGACCTCGACATCGCGCTGCTGGCGGCAGAGGCGGCCCGGCGCATCGATGACACCCGCGCCGCCATCCGCTGCCTGCAGGGCGTGCTAGAGTCGAAGGCGGTCGAGGCGGACCGCGAACGCACGGCCGACATCTGCCGCCAGATCGCCGAGCTCTACCTGAAGCAGGGCGATGTCGCCGAGGCGGTCGCCTACATGCGCCTGAGCGCCGAGTCGGCCGGCCTGCCCGACCAGAGCGGCGCCGCTGCCTACCAGGACACCATGGTCGGCCAGTTCCTCAAGCGCGGGCGCGCCGACGAGGCGCTGCGCTGGGCGCGCGCGGCGCTGCGCTCGGGGCGCGACGTGCGCGAGAGCAGCCTGCTCCAGACCTGGTTCGGCCCGCGCACCACGCGCTGGCTGGGCGCGGGCCTGGCCGTCGCGCTGCCGGCCGCGCTCTGGCTCATGCCGCCGCCCGGCAGCTTTTCGGCGGCCGGCTGGCACCTGTTGGCGCTGCTCACCGGGGCGGCCGTGCTCTGGCTGTTCAACGTCGTGCCCGACTTCATCGTCGCAGTCAGCCTGGTGGTGCTGTGCGTGCTGTTCGGCCTCTCCGACAGTTCGACCGCGATGGCCGGCTACGGGAGCGAAACGTACTTCATCACCCTCGGGGTGCTCGCGCTCGGTGCGGGGATGATGCGCACCGGCCTGCTCTACCGCCTCTCGTTGCACATGCTGCGGCGCTTCCCGCCGACCTACTTCGGGCAGGTGGTGGCGCTCGCCCTCTCGGGCGTGCTGGTGACACCCGCCATCCCGCTTGGGATCGGGCGGATCGCGATCGCCAGTCCCCTGGCGCTGACGATCAGCGATGCCCTCAAGCTAGGCGACCGCAGCAAGGGCTCGACGGGGCTGGCGATGGCGGCGCTGCTCGGCTTCTCGACGATGTTCTTCCCGTTCTTCAACGGTCCCGGGGCGCTGCTCATCTTCGGGCTCTTCCCGCCCGAGGCGCAGGCGGGCGTCGACTTCGTCACCTGGTTCCTTTGGTCGCTGCCGGCCGCCGTCGTGGTGCTGGCCGGCTCGCTCGTGGCGATCAAGCTGCTCTACCCGGCGCGGGCCGGGGGACGGGTCTCGCCCGAGACGATCCAGCGGCAGCTCGAGCTGTTGGGGCCGGTCACCTTTCAGGAGCGGCTCATGGTAGCAGTCACCGCGGTCGCGCTGGTCGTCTTCATCGCCCAGCCGTTCGGCCTCTCGCCTGCCTGGGTCATGCTGCTGCTGGTGGGAGTGATGGTCGTCGGCCAGGCCCTGGACCGCAACACGCTGCGCGGTGGGCTGGATTGGCCGCTCCTGCTCTACCAGGGCGCCATGCTTGGCCTCGCCGGGGTGGCCGCGCGGACCGGGCTCAACGGGGCGATGGGCGACTTGCTGCTGCCTCTGACCGAAGGCAGCCTTGACAACGCCTATCTGCTGCTCGGCGCGCTGGTGCTGGGGGTGTACGCCATCCGGTTCGTGCTGCCGGCCGGCCCGACGGTGGTTCTGCTCCTGCTCAGCTTGATCCCGCTGGCGCCGGCGCTCAGCATCCACCCGTTTGTGTTCGGGCTGGTCGTGCAGATCGCCAGCAACATCTGGCTCATCCCGCAGCAGAACCTCGTCTACCTGGCCGTCTACTCGGGCACCGAGGAGCGGGCCTTCACCCACGCCGAGGCGCGGCCCTACGCCTTTGCGCACGCCGGCCTGACGCTGCTGGCGACGCTCGCCAGCGTGCCCTTCTGGCAGACGCTCGGCCTCGTCCGCTGAGGCCGGGGCCACACCCAGCCGCGCCGGTTGCCAACCGGGCGCGCTCCGTGGTCGACGTCGCGGCGCACCGTTCGAGTGGTAAGGCGCTTCCAGGGTGGGCTGCCAGAATAGATTGACGCCGGCCGCGCCGGTAAAGTAGCATCTCTAGAACAGCGGCGCCCGACTCCGAGCGAACGATGTGCGCGGAGGACGACGTGAAGGTAGTGGAGACCCGCGGTCTCAGCAAGGACTTTCGCGGCTTCCGGGCGGTTGACGGCGTCGATCTCGGCGTCGAAGAGGGGACGATCCACGCGCTGGTGGGCCCGAACGGCG
>JBHOQZ010000816.1:0-1721 GCA_042408635.1 Chloroflexota bacterium | reverse complement strand
CCGCCGATGCGGACCAGGCGCAACGTGCCCGGCGTGGCCGCCGTCCCGGCGCCGATGGGCGCGGTCGCACCGAGGGCACCGCTCCCGCCTGACGACTGGCTCGCCGCGGTGGGGCCGGGCGCCGCGGCAGCGGGGCTGCCGGGAAGCTGGGCCATGAGCGACGCTCCACCCGAGCTGGTGGCGGCCCGGCTCGGCGCGAAGAGGAACGCGACAGCCAGCACCACCGCCACACCGCCGCTCCAGATCCACGGATACCAGCGGCCCGTGCCCGCGCGCCCGGGGTCGTCGCTCGCGCCATCTGCCGTGCCGGGCCATCGCCCACGCGTCCGCGCGATCTGCCGTCCCTCCGCGGCAGCAGCCGGATCCTCGACGGCGGTGGATTGGCCGGTGCGCCCGGGCGTGAGGAGGTCCGAAGGGGTGCGGACGGTGCCGCGGGGCTCGCTCGTCGGGTAGCGCCCGCCGGCCGCGGACGCTCGGCCGGTAGGCCAGGGCGCCGCGGCCGCGTCAGGGCGCGCGTCGCCGTTGCCGGAGGGCGACCAGGCCGCACCGCGGAGTTCGACGGCACCGGCCGCGGAGCGCGCCGCCCAGGCTCCGGTGACCCCTACGCCACGCCGGCCGCGCGCCGCACCCGTTGCCGCCGCCAGCCGCCCGAGCAGCGATCGGCCGCACGCCGGGCAGGTGACGTAACCGGCCAGCCAGTAGTCGTTGCATTTCGGGCACCGCTCGTACGATCCGCCGCTCCTCTCGCCCATGACCCTCTCTCCAACAACCCACCCTCTGGACCACCCCGTGATGAACAAGGTGCCGGCTCCGCGCCCCCAGCCGCCGGGTCGGCGCTGACCGTGGCGCCCGTGCGCCCCCGCGTGCCCTTCGGCCCCTGGTCCGCCGGCGGGCACCTCACCCTCCTCAGGTGCCCACTCCGATGGAGCCGACGCCGCGGGCCAATCGATGCGGGGGACCAGCCGGGCGAGGCTCCTGCCGCCTCGTGAGATGTTCTACCCACCCGGCGCTAGTGTAGCAGCATCGGGCAATGTTGGGACCATTTTGATGCGTCGTTCATGCGCCACGGCGTGCTGCTGGAAAAGGTAACCGCCCAGCCGGCTTGTGGGGCGCGGCGCGGCCGGCCTATACTGGCCGGGAGGGGTTGGGGTGGGCAGGCAGGTTTTCGTCGACGGCTACAACGTGATCCACGCGGATCGCCAGCTCGCCGCGCTGGCGCGGCGCAGCCTCGAGCTGGCGCGCAACACGCTCATCGCGCTGCTCGCGGCCGACCCGAAGCTGCGTTTCGACGACATCACGGTGGTCTTCGACGGGGCCGACGTGCCGGGCGGTCGCGCCCTCTACACCGCTCGCGGCCGGGTGCGTGTGCGCTTCTCGCGTCCGGGCGAGAGCGCCGACGAGTTGATCCGCCGGCTGGTCGAGGCGGCCGGCTCCGATGGGGTGCTCGTCATCAGCAACGACCGCGACGTGCGCTCGGCCGCGACCTTCACGGGCGGGCGCGCGCTCGGCATCCGACCCACTCCGCCGCCCCGCGCCCAGCGCCGCGCCCCACCCAGACCCGAAGACGACGACGATGAGGCGCCGCGCCCCACCTTCGGGCGCAAGCGGGGCAATCCCCAGCGCGCCCCGCGCCGGGCCCGCCAGCGCGACCGCGATCGGTACTGGCGCTAGGCGCCTACTCCTCGGGTGGCTTGCTGCCGTAGCCCCAGTTCTTCGCCATC
>JBHOQZ010000807.1:0-4561 GCA_042408635.1 Chloroflexota bacterium | reverse complement strand
CATGGCGGTGACGGCCATCTTCGCGCGAGAGACCTACGGCGCCCGCCTCTGCCTGAGCATCGGCGGGGTCAACGTCCAGCCGACCGAGCTGATGAAGCTGCTGCTCGTCGTTTTCATGGCCGCCTACCTGGCCGATCGGCGCGAGCTGCTGATCCGCGTCAGCTACCGCAGGTCCGGCCGCCCCGCCGAAGATCACGACGAACGCGCTTGCCGCGCGGGAGGGAGTCCGATGGCAGAGCCGATGAGCCGCAACCTGGCCCTCGAACTGGCGCGCGTGACCGAGGCGGCCGCGCTCGCCGCGGCCCGCACCATGGGCCTCGGCGACCGCAACCTCTCCGATCAGGCCGCGGTCGACGCCATGCGCCGCACGCTGGCGACGATCGAGATGGACGGGGTCGTGGTGATCGGCGAGGGCGAGAAGGACGAGGCGCCGATGCTCTACATCGGCGAGCAGATCGGCAACGGCCACGCCCCGCGCGTCGACATCGCGGTCGACCCGATCGACGGCACCGGGCTCCTCTCGCGCGGACTCCCCAACGCGATCAGCGTCGTGGCGATGGCCGAGCGCGGCAAGCTCTACGGCACCCGCGCCTTCGTCTACATGATGAAGCTGGCGGTCGGCCCCGGCGCGCGCGGCGCCATCGACATCGAGCGGCCGATCACCGACAACCTCCACGCGGTCGCCCGCGCGCTCGGCAAGGACGTGCGCGACCTGCTGGTGGTGATGCTCGACCGCCCGCGCCACGCCGAGCTGGTGCAGGAGGTCCGCTCCGCCGGTGCCCGCCTCAAGCTGATCACCGACGGCGATGTCGCGGGCGGCATCATGTGCGCCCTGCCCGACGCCGAGACCGACATGCTGATCGGCGTCGGCGGCGCGCCCGAGGCGGTGATCACCGCCTGCGCGCTCAAGTGCCTCGGCGGCGACATGCAGTGCAAGCCCTGGCCGCGCAACGACCAGGAGCGCGAGGCGGCGATCGCGGCCGGCGAGGACCCGGAGCGCATCTTCCGCCTCGACGACCTGGTCGGCACCGACGACATCTTCTTCGCGGCCACCGGCATCACCAGCGGCGAGATGCTGCGCGGCGTGCGCTACCTCGAAGCCCGGCGCGCCACCACCCAATCGGTCGTGATGCGCGGCCTCTCCGGCACCGTCCGCTACATCAATTCGATCCACAACCTCGAAAAGCTCGACAAGCTCACCGACAACCAGGCCAGCTAACCTACACTACTACAAGTAGCTTGGGGAGAGGTCGGTCACGGACAGTTCGGTGGCGAGGGTGTGGGCGGCGCCGGGGGCGAGGGTGACGGCGTCGTCGAGCGCGTTGGCGGCCTCGACACAGACCATGTGCAGGTACTCGTCGGCACCGAAGTCGGCGATGGCGCGCGCCTTCTCCTCCCAGGGGTTCCAGACAACGGTCGAGCGGCTCCCCCACTTCGTCACGCTGATCGAGCGGCCGAGCGCGGGGTCGTCGATGGTGTGGGGGCCGGTCGCGTCGAGGTAGACGCGGTCGGTCTCGGCGCTGATCGTCACGGGCCCGCTCTGCATCTTGCGACGGTAGCCGTCGACCTTGTCGACGTAGGTGAGACCCTCCAGACCCCGGATCCGGATGCGGGTCACATCGCCCACGGTGAGGTACGTGTGGAGGGCGCCGGTCACGGTGAACGGCTCGTTGCCCGTGTTGCGGGCGGTGAGCGCGACGTGGAGCGTTTCGCCCACCGTGACCGCCAGCTCGAGATCGAAGGCGTGCGGCCAGAGCGCGCGCGTCCCCGCGCCGTCGGTGAGCCCGAAGCGGACGCGCGTCGCGCCGAGGTCGAGTGCCTCCACGCCGAGCGGCGCCCAGCGTGACGTCCGGGCGAAGCCGTGGTCGGGCAGGCTCCGGTCGGTCGGGTGGGGGCCGAACCAGGGCCAGCAGATCGGGATGCCGCCGCGGATCGGCATGCGCGGCGCGAAGCGGGCGTTGCGGCTCAGCCAGAGGACGGGCGCACGGCCTGCGGGCTGCCAGGCGATCACGTCCGCACCCTGGAGGTCAATCGTCGCGCTCGCGCGCTCGTTGCGCACGGCCACAACCGGAATGCCGCCCGGTCCCGCCTCGAATGTTACGTGGCCCGGCACCGCCAGACGCCGGTTCAACGCCGCGATCTCGTCCGTTGCCACCGCGCACCTCCCGACGGCGCTGCCACTCGTCCCCGCCGCAGTCTAGCGCGGTGCCCCGAACCGCGCCGGGAGCATTTGCCGCGCCGCACCGCCGGCCGCTATACTCCTCAACGCCATGATGACCACAGCCACCGAGCTCGCAACCGGAGCTATCCAGGCGGCAAGCACCGAGCCGCTCGAGCTGCTGCACCGCGAAATCCGCGCCTGCCGAGCCTGCGTTCGCGCCGGCCGGCTCGCCGGGGCCAATCCGCTCGTCACGGCCGACCCACGGCCGCGGCGGCTGATGCTGATCGGGCAGGCGCCGAGCCGGGCCGCCATCCAACAGTGGCGGCCGTTTGCGGGCGTGGGCGGGCGCAAGCTGGTCGAGTGGCTGAGCTGGGCCGGGCTGGACGAGCCGACCTTCCGCCGCGAGATCTACATGACGGCCATGACCAAGTGCTTTCCCGGGCCGAGCCCGAGCGGCAAGGGCGACCGGGTGCCGAGCCGTGCCGAGCTGGCGCTCTGCCGCCCCTTCCTCGATCGGCAGCTCGCCCTCGTCGATCCGGCGCTCGTCATCCTGGTCGGGGGTCTGGCGATCGAGGCGTTTCTCGGCCGGGTGAAGCTGCGCGACGTCGTGGGCCGGACCTTCGAGCGGGACGGGCGCCTGTTCCTGCCGCTGCCGCACCCCTCCGGGGTGAGCACCTGGCTCAACGATCCCGCCAACGTGGCGCTCGTGCGCCAGGCCGCGGCGCACCTGCACGCCTGGATCGCCGCCAACCTGCCCCACCTCTTGGAGGCGCCGCCGGCAGACGCCGTGGCGGTCGAGCCGGACGCCGAGCGGGAGCCGGCCCTCGTGAGCGAGGCCATACCATGACCGATCGGCCGACCCGCCCGGGCGGCGACCTCGATGTGCTGGCGGTGCTGGCCGACCTGGCCGCCTGCCCGACGGCACCCTTCCACGAGGCGTGGATCGCCCAGCGCATCGGTGCCCACCTGACGGGCCTCGGCCTGCCGCCGACCGCCGATCCCTGGGGCAACCTGATCGTGCGCGTTCGGCGCGGGGAGGGCGCGCCGCCGGTGGCGCTCGTCGCCCACATGGACCATCCCGGCTTCGAGATCGTCGAGGCGGCGGAGGACGGGGCGCCGCGCGCCGGCGTGCTGGGCGGCCTGATCGCGCCGCTGTTCACCGGGGAGCCGACGCTGCGCTTCTACCCGGCCGGACCCGACCGACCGCAACTCGTCCGCGTCGTGGCGTGTGTCGAGGCGGGGCCACGCGAGCGCTACGTCACGCTCGACGCCTCGGGCGGCACGCTCCCGCCCGGCAGCTTCGGTGTCCTCGATCTGCCCGATCTGGTGCGCCAGGGGGAGCTGCTCTACCTGCGCGCGGCCGACGATGTGGTCGGCTGCGCCGCCATCGTCGCGGCGCTCGCCCGAATCGCCGCCGGCAGCGAGCCGTGCGACGTCTGGGGCGTGTTCACGCGGGCCGAGGAGGTCGGGCTGATCGGCGCCACGCTGCTGGCGCGGGCGCGCACGCTGCCGGCCGAGACGCTCGTCGTCTCGCTGGAGACCAGCAAGGCGTTGCCCGGCGCCGAGATCGGCGGCGGACCGGTGATCCGCGTGGGTGACATCAGCAGCGCCTTCCACCCGGAGGGCGATGCGCTGCTCCAGCAGGCGGGCGATCGCGTGCGCGCGGCCGGCGGACTAGTGCAGCGCCAGTTGATGAGCGGCGGCACCTGCGAGGCAACCACCTTCAACCGCCACGGCTACCGCGCCACCGGCATCTCGATCCCGCTCGGCAACTACCACAACCGCACACCCGAGGACCGGATCGGCGCCGAGTACGTCCATGCCGCCGACGTGCGTGGCTGCGTCGACCTGCTGAGCGCCATCCCGGCCGCGGCGGCCGACCCGACACCCGACGAGCGTGCCCAGCGCTTCGCGCTCATGGCGGACCGGTACGACGCCCGGCTGCGCGAGAGCGCAGGCGCCTTCGGCCGCGCCGAGCCGCATGCCTAGTCGCCCGATCCCACCGTCCGTGCCGATGACAGAGCAGGGCGGACGCGCGCGCGCGGTCGCGGGCCGGCCCGGTCACCTCGGCCAACGATGGAAGACCCCATCTCGGCCGCCGGCGTGGCTGACCGCCGTGCTCGGCGTGGCGCTGCTCCTGACCGCCTGCACGCCGCCGGCCCCGAGCCCGACCCCCAGCCCGTCGGCCGGTCCGCTGCCGGTGCTAGCCACGCCCTCGACACCCCTGCCATCGCCGGTCGTCCCGCCCGCCGTGGTGGCGAGCCCAACGCCTTCGCCCGTCCGGCCGGCGGCCTCACCCGTGGCCTTGCCGTCCGCCTCACCCGCCGCCGTCGTGGCCGGGCCCGGCGCCGGGGCCTCGCCGAGCCCGGCGGCGTCGCCGGTGCTCCTGCCGCCGCGGGC
>JBHOQZ010000803.1:0-8655 GCA_042408635.1 Chloroflexota bacterium | reverse complement strand
AATCGGCGGCGTGGACTGGTCGGGCTGGTTAGCGGGCGCGCAGACGCGGATCGAGCGCGTCGCGCAGCCCATCGCCGAAGAGATTGACGGCCAGCACGAGCGCCGAGATGGCCAGGCCAGGAAATGTCGCCAGCCACCAAGCCTGCCGCAAGAACTGCCGTCCGTCGCTGAGCATGCCACCCCAGGTCGGTTGTGCCGCCTGCACCCCCAGCCCGAGGAAGCTCAGCGACGCCTCCGCAATGATCACCGTCGCCATCTCCAGCGTTGCCAGGACCAGGATCGGCGCCACCACGTTCGGCAGCAGGTGGCGGAGCACGATGCGGGTGCCGTCGGCGCCGATTACCCGCGCCGCCAACACGTACTCCCGCTCGCGCAACGAGAGCACTTCGCCGCGCACCACGCGGCAGTAACTGACCCAGCCGCTCAACACCAGCGCCACGATCAGGTTCGGCAGGCCGGGCCCCAGCACCGCACTCAAGGCGATCGCCACCACCAGGAACGGAAAGGCGAGCCAGATGTCCATCGCCAGCACCAGCAGGTAGTCGACCCGGCCGCGCAGGTAGCCGGCGACTGCGCCCAGCGTGCTCCCCAGCACCGCGCACACCGTCACCGTGATGAGCGCCACCAGGATCGACACGCGTGAGCCGTAGATCAGGCGGCTGAGCACGTCGCGGCCGAGGTTATCCCCCCCCAGGAGATAGCGGCCGTCGTCGTTTGGCCAGGCGGGGGGCGCCAGCCGGGCGCTCAGCATCTGCAACTCGGGGTCGGCGGGTGCCAGCACGGGCGCCAGCAGCGCGATCAGGCCAAAGCCCAGGTAGACGAGGGCACCGGCCACGGCAAACCGGTTGCGGCCAAGCCGCGCGAGCACCTCTCGCAGCTCACCGGCGAACGCCGAGCGCCGCGCCGGCTGGCTGAGCTCCGCTGCGAGCGGCCTCATGCCCATCTGATGCGGGGATCGAGCCAGCCGTAGAGCGCGTCGGTGACCAGATTGAGCAGGACGCGGGTGAGGGCGAAGACGAGGACGATACCCTGGAGCAAGAGGTAGTCGCGCGCCTGGATCGCCTGCACTGTCAAGCGGCCGATGCCTGGCCAGCCGAAGATCGTCTCCACCACGATCGCGCCACCCAGCAGCGCACCCATCTGCATACCCACCACCGTGACCGCCGGGATCAGCGCGTTGCGCAGCATATGGACGAGGACAACCACACGCTCGGCTAACCCCTTGCTGCGGGCGCAGACGACATAGTCCTGCCGCGCGACTTCGAGGGTGCTCGACCGCACCAGGCGCGTCGTTAGCGCGGCCGAGGCGGTGCCCAGCACCGTGGCGGGTAGGATCAGATGGGCAATGGCATCGAGTGCTGCCGACGGGTTGCCGGTGAGGATCGCATCGAGGAGGTAGAAGCCGGTCACCGGCCGCAATCCGGCGGTGTAGTCGATGCGACCCGAGGTGGGCAGCCAACCAAGCGCGACACCGAACACCAAGATCGCCAGCAGCCCGAGCCAGAAGCTGGGGAGGCTCAACCCGGCGATCGCCAGCAGCGTACCCACCCGATCGACCAGGCTGTGGGGACGCAGCGCCGAGAGCACGCCAATCGGGAGCGCCAGCGCCAGGGCGATGAGCATGGCGCTGCAGGCAAGCTCGACCGTGGCCGGCAGGCGCTCGAGAATCGCCGGTAAGACCGGCCGTTGGAGCAGGAACGAACGACCCAGATCGCCGCTGAGCAAGCGGCCGAGGTACCCCAGGTACTGGACCGGCCCCGGCTGGTCGAACCCCCACTGGGCGCGCAGACGCTCGACGTCGGTCGCGGTGTACACCTCTCCCTGGAGCATGATCAGCACCGGATCGCCCGGGATCAGCCGCATGAGCGTGAAGGTGAGCAGCGACACGCCCAGCATCACCGGCACGAGCAGGGCTAGGCGGCGTAGCAGGTACTTGCCCATGGGCGCCGCCTAGCTCTTCGTCACCTTGCTTAGGAAGAGGTAGCCATCGGGTCGCGCCACGAACCCCTTGACGTTGGTGCGGGTGGCGGCCAAGGTGGTGGGTTGCCAGAGAAACAGCCAGGGTGCGTCGTCCACGATGATGCGCAGCGCCTGGCGGAACAACTCCTGGCGGCGCTCGAGGGCGGTCTCGGCCCGACCGTCATCGATCAATCGGTCGAGATCGGGGCGCGAATACCAGGTATCCTTGAACGTGTTCCGCTGCTTGCCCGAAAAGTGGCGGTAAAAGGTGACGCCCGCGTCGGCCGAGGAGTCACCCCAGGTGGCGTAGTACATCTGGCTTTCGCCCTGGTTGATCCGGCTGGTGAGCACACCGTCCTCCATGATATTGACGCCGACGTTCAGGCCCACCTGTTTGAGCTGGTTGGCGATTGCTTCGCTGACCTCCTTAAAGGGGGAGGTGGCATCGAGGGTGATGAGAGTTCCGGGCTCGACGCCAGCCTCGCGCACGAGTGCCCGAGCGCGGTCCCGATCGAACGGATAGCCGGTGACGCCGGGGTCGAAGCCGCGTGCTTCCGGGAAGAGCGGGCCAGCAATCGGGGTGGCCAGCGAGTTGAGCACGCTGTCGATGATAGCGCGCTTGTCGACGGCGTGGTTGACGGCCCGCCGAACGACGACGTTGTCGAAGGTGTAGAGGTGGCTGCCGGCATTCTTGCTGCGGATGGTCTTGGCGAGCTGGTGCAGCGGTGCGGTAGTCATGGGCCCACCTCCTCGATCTCGAGACGGAAGAGCTCGAGCGGGTCGCGCAGCGGCAGCAGGTGGTCGACCGTCCAGCGGTAGGCCGGCTGGCCCTGGAGGACCTCGTCGCGCAGCATGGCGACGCCGCCGGCGGTTGCCTTCTGGCCAGCGAAGGTGGGAAAGAGCAAGCGATAGAGGGTGTAGCGCGCGATCTGGTCGGCGATGGTTTGGCTGCTGGCAACGACCTCGGTGACGATGCAGACCTCGTGGGCCGTGCTCTGCTTGATCGGCTCGCGCGCGCCCATGACGCCGTTCTTGCCGTATTGGTGGAACAGCACTCGATAGTCGCGACCCAGTTCGAGCTGTCCGAACTGCTCCTGGGTACGCTGCAGCACCGTGTCCAGCACCCAATCGAGGTTGGCGATGGCGATTGGGTCACGAACCGCCCCGATCGTGAGCGCCCGGTAGCCAACCAGGCCGGCGCCTTCGAGCTTGACCTGGTAGACCGGCGCCGCCTGGAACCGGCTCCCCCAGAAGCGGGTGACGCGCGGGCTAACCTGCTGGTACACCGTGGCGCTGGTGTCGAGCACACCGCCGGGATAGGCCTGGGTGTACGGGTGGGAGCGCTCGTAGAGGGAGTGCCCAGCGACCGATTCCGGCGTGCAGCGCTGGTCGGGATGCATGGGCTCCAACTGGACGTAGTGGTCGGTGATGGTGCCCAGGACCGTTTCCTTCGCCATCGAGGGGGTGGCGACCAACGAGGCACATTCCAGCGTCTTGCCGAGGTGGAAGCAGAGCCCCTTGGGGAACCCCGCACGGTAGGGTAGGGCGGCGAAGATCGCATCGTCGCAGGAGCGGCCGGCGATCACCACATCGGCGCCCAGGTCGAACGCCTGCAGGTACGGCTCGATGCCCATCATCGCCACCACGCGGCCGGTCTGGTCGAGCGTGGCAGGCGTGAGGGGCGTCGGCGCACCGAGCGGCGCCAGGGGCTCCCGCTCGACGCGCTTGCGTAGCCACTCGATAGGCACTTCCGCGTAGATGCGGGCGAGGCGAAACGGGGGTAGTCGATGACATCGGGCGAGGTCGCGCACGATCGCCCGGTAGTCGTCGACACCGCGGTCCGTACCCGCGCCGCCGGCCGAGCCGATCACCAGCGGGATCCGGCGCTGCCGTGCGGCCAGGAGGAGGAGCTCGAGATCGTGCTCTTCCCAGTCGCGCGGGTTCAGCGGGGCGTCTGCGCCCAGAAAGTACGGGCCGCTGTCCCCGCTGCCGGCGTCCGCGCCGATGTAGTCGATCGGCCGCTGGAGAGCGGCCCGGAAGGAGTGGGGGTGGATGGGCTCATGGCCGAGCGCTCCGGTGGCGGATAGCGCCGTCATGCTGCGTGGCACGCGATCTCTCCTCTGGCGGCGGCGGGCTACTCGACCAACAGTAGCCGCGTCTGCCGATATTCCTCGTCGAGGCGCTCAAGGTGCGCGGCAACGCCGGCGCGGTCGGCAACGGCGACGGCGGCGACTAGCGCGTTCACGACCGCGAACGGCGCCACCAGCGACACGCGGTGTGAGGTGCTCTCGACCGGCGCATAGAGGAGCACGTCGGCTAGCGGCGCCAGGGGCGAGAGCGGGGTGTCGGTGAGGACGATCCGGCGGAGGCCGTGCGCTTCGGCCCGCCGGAGGGCAACAGCGGTGTCACGCACGTAGCGGTAGAAGCCGGCAGCCATGAGCAGATCGTCAGGCGTGAGGAGGGCTAGCGCCTGGGCCACCCGCGGACCGCCTTCGAGGTGTTCGGCACGTCGACCCAGCGTCCGCAGGGAGCTGGCGAGGAAGTCGGCCACGCCGCTGGCCACCCCGGCGCCCAGCACAACGATGTGGCCGGCGGTGGTGATCGCCTCAACCGCCTGGGCCACGACAGTCCGATCCAGAGTGGCGAGACCCGCGCGCAAATTCTCGGCGTCTTGGGCGAAGGCGCGCTCGACCACGTCCAGCTCACCGCTGTTGGTGCCATTGCCCCCGAGCGGCTGCGTCAGCGCGGGGTAGTGGTGGGGGAAGCGGGCGCGCAACTGCTGCTGTAGGTGGGGATACCCCGCAAACCCCAGCGCGCGCGCCAGCCGCACGACCGTGGCCGGGTTGGTGCCGAGGCGATGGGCCAGGGCGGTGGCCGAACTGAACGCGACCTCAGCCTCGTGCGCGCCGAGATAACGAGCGATGCGCTGCTGGGTAGGCGATAGGCGCGACCAGGCCTGGGCGATGACCTCGGCCAGGCTGCCATGCTCGGCTGTCATCGCTCCCCTCCTCCGCTGCGGCCCACTCTACCACGCCGCGGCCTGGTCTGCAATACATATTGCGCGAGCAACTTTTCTGCAATGGACATTGCAGCAGGCGCGACACGTCGCAGATGGCCTGGGGGAGCGCGTGAGACCGTACCAGTGGGAGCGAGCACGGGGCGGCAGGGAGGGGAGTGGCGAGTCGGGGTGGTCAACCGGGCAAGATGACCGGGTTGCGGTCGCGGGGCGGGGGCGCGAGTTGGGTGGTCGAGCGGCCCGGCAGGTAACCGGGTCGCCCGCCCCGCCTAGCCCGCCGATGGCTCCTCCCTACTCGGGTCGGGCAGGTGGTCATTGGTGTCGCGCCCGCTTGGTGAGGCTGCAGGGTTGTCTGGTGCCTGGTGCAGCAGCCGCAGCCGCGTCAACCGGTGGAGATCTTCGGTCGACGAGTAGACGGCCTGACCGCGTCCGGTCCGCTTGGCGACGTACATCGCCACGTCCGCACATCGCAGCAGCGTGTGGGCATCCGTACCGTGGTCGGGTCCGAGCGCGATGCCGATGCTGCCGCTCACGCTGATCGTGCAGGTGAAGCCGCCGGCGTCGAGCGTGAATGGCGCCTCGAGCGCGTGCCGGAGACGATGGGCCACCTCCCAGGCGCCCTGACGGTCGATCGCGGGCAGCAGCACCGCGAACTCGTCCCCGCCAAGGCGGGCGACGGTGTCGCTCTCGCGCACGGCCGCGCGCAGCCGGGGGGCGATCTGCCGCAGGAGGTCGTCGCCCACGTGGTGCCCGAAGGTGTCGTTGACCTCCTTGAAGCGGTCGAGGTCCATGATGAGCAGGGCGAGCTGCCGCTTGCCCCCGCCGGCGACGATCTCCTCGCCCAGCCGCATCTGGAAGAGCGACCGGTTCGACAGCCCGGTGAGCGCGTCGTGGTGCGCCGCGTGCTCGATCACGACCTCCCAGCGGCGGCGCTCGGCGTACTCCTCGGCATACTCGATGGCGCGTCCCGCCTGGTCGGCCAGCACCAGCAGCAACCGCTCGCGCGCCGCCGTGAAGTAGGCGGGCTGGCGGTGCAGCGCCACCAGCACGCCGATCACCCGCGTCTGGCCCCGCAGCGGGATGATCAGCGCCGAGCGCATCCCGCCCGTCTCGCTCACCACCCGCCGGTGGTAGCGCGGCTCGCGCTCGAGCTCGGGCACGTTGAACGTCTCGCCGGTCTGCGCCGCCAGCCCGGTCAACCCCTGCCCCACCGGGATGACCAGCCCCTCGACGAGGTGGGCGTAGGGACCGCGCGCCGCCTCGTGCCGGAGCGTCTGCCCCGACGGGTCCAGTAGGACGATCGAGGCGAAGTCGGCGCCGCCCAGCCCGAGGCTGAGGTCGAGGATGCTCGCGAGCGTGGTCGCCCGATCGGGCGACCGCGTGATCTGGAGCGTCGCCTCCAGCAGCGCCTCGAGCTGAGGCACGCTCAGGCGCAACGCGCGCTGCCGACGCATGCGATCGAGTGCGACAGCGACCTGCCGTCGAGGCGCACGCGGCACGACTCTCTCCTCCCTACCCGGGAACGCTGGCGCCAACCCGATCCCACTCCGCGGGTCGCGCCGCCACCCGTACTGAACGACGGGAGAGGCGCGGCAAGCGTAATTCGTGGTTGCGCCGCTGTCAAGTCTTGCTTCTCCCCGACGAACACGGCGCTAGCCGCAGCGCCTGCCACCACGCCGGCCGGCGGCTTTGCCTGCCTGGTAGGGTGGCGGTCGGCGCGTAAACCGCGCGCGGGCCGCGCATCGCCACGCCAAGGAAGGACACGTCCGCGCGGGTGAGGCGGTTGCGCCCGAACCGTCGTCCGCGCGACGTGACCTATAATGTAGTGAATTGCAGGTGAGGACGGGGTGTTCATGGCGGAGCAATATCTCACGCATCGGCTCGCGAACGGGCTCGAGATCGTGGGTCAGCGCATGCGCGGCATGCGCTCGGTCGCGCTCGGGTTCCAGGTCAACAGCGGCGCCAAGGACGATCCGCCCGGGCGCGCCGGCCTCGCGCACCTGAGCGAATACGTGCTGTTCCAGGGCACCGAGCGCCGCAGCGACCGCGACCTGACCGAGGCGTTCGACGCGCTCGGCATCGACCGCGACTCGCACACCGATATCGAGTGGTCGCGCCTGGGCGGCCTCATGCTCGGCGAGTCGCTCGACGGCGCGCTCGAGCTCTTCGCCGACGTGGTGCGCCGCCCCGCCTTCCCCGACGAAGGGTTCGAGCGGATGCGCAGCGTCGTCCTCCAGGAGATCCGCAAACGACAGGACGAGCCGGCGCGCCTCGTCTTCGAGCTCCTGCGCCGGACCTTCTACGGCGACAGCCCGCTCGGCAACTCGATCCTCGGCACCCACGACTCGGTCAGCGCGATCACCGTCGAGGAGGCGCGCGAGGTCCACCGGCAGAGCTGGGCGCCGACGAACTCGCTGATCGCGGTCGCCGGTGCCTTCGACCCGGACCAACTGGTCGCGGCGGTCGAGGCGCATTTTGGCGACTGGACCGGCGAGCGACCGATGGAGCGGCTGACGCCCCCACCGCCCCGGCCGACGGTGGCGGTCTTCCCCAAGGACACGCAGCAGGAGCACATCGCCATGGCGTTCCGCTGCGTGCCCCACGGCCACCCGCTCTACTACGCGGCCGCGCTCCTGGTCGAGATCTTCGGCGGCAGCATGAACTCGCGCCTCTTCCGCGAGGTGCGCGAGCAGCGTGGGCTGGTCTACTCGGTCGGCGCCCGGTTCGACCCCGGCTCGCGCGCCGGCGCCGTGCTGATGTACGCGGGCACCACCCCCGAGCGCTCGCCCGAGACGGTGACGGTGATGCTCGAGGAGCTCAAGAAGCTCCAACTCCACGGCGTGACCGAGGCGGAGCTCGAACGCGCCAAGATCCAGCTCAAGAGCGAGCTGGTGATGCGCGGCGAGAGCACCTCCGCCCGCATGCGCTCGATCTTGACCACCTGGTGGCACGAGCGGACGCTGCGCACCGTGGCCGAGGTCAAGGCGCGGATCGAGGCCGTGACCACCGATTCGATCGCGCGGCTCCTCGAGGAGTTCCCGCCGCTCGCCACCCTCACCATCGCGGCGCTCGGCCCGCAGACCGAAGAAAAGCTCGTCGGCGACGCGCTGGCGCGCAGTTAGCAGGACGGTCAATGCAAACGAACTCGACCCCGACCCCGACGACGACCACGTCCACGCCCGCCGGTGCCTCCGCCGACTTCTACGCCGAGCGGCTGCCCAACGGTCTCCAGATCATCGCCCAGCCGATGCCCGACGTGGAGTCGGTCGCGGTCGCCTTCGCGGTCGTTACGGGCGCCCGCGACGAGCCGCGCGAGCTGATGGGGGTGTCGCACTTCCTCGAGCACATGCTGTTCAAGGGCACGGCCCGCCGCCGCGCCGAGGACATCAGCCGCGAGTTCAACGAGATCGGCGCCGACTTCAACGCCTTCACCTCGCACGAGTGGACGGTCTACTACGCGCGCGTGCTCGCCGAGTATCTGCCGCGGGCGGTCGACCTGCTGGGCGACATGCTGCGCCCGCGGCTCGACGCCGAGGAGTTCGCGCGCGAGCGCCAGGTGATCCTCGAGGAGATCGCGCGCGCCGAGGATCAGCCCGGGCACGTCCTCTGGGACGTGGCGATGCGCACCTACTTCGGAGACAACCCGCTCGGCCACCGCGTGCTGGGCACGACCGAGACGA
>JBHOQZ010000796.1:0-3203 GCA_042408635.1 Chloroflexota bacterium | reverse complement strand
GGGATCGTTGCCGGGCACGCGCCCTCGAACGCGAGGGCGTCGAGCGAGGGCGCGGCCTCGGTCGTGTGGCCCGGCGGCGGCACCGGGGCGGCCAGGCCAGCCGCGCCCACCCTCTCCGTACTTACCATCGGCCCGCCCGCTGTTACGGGCAGCCGCACCTCGGCCAGCGCCGTCCCGGGCGGCGGCATCGGGGCGGTCTCCTTGCCCGCCAGTCCGGCAGGACGCGGCACAGCCGACTCGGCGGCCGCAGTCCAGGTCTTCGCGGGTCTGATGTCCAGCCAGGGCAGCTCCTGCGAGCGCGCTGATGGCGCGCAGGTGGGTCCACCGCTCGGCACCGGCGGTCCGCTCGCAGCGACCAGCCGAGCGGTCCGGCCCGCTGGGCCGGACCGCCCCCCCGTGCCGGCTGGGCCCTCCGGGGGGGCGGTCGCGGGCATGGCGGGGTGAGGAAACAGCTCCGCCGCCGGGGCTGCCGGCGGCCCGGCGGGCGCCGGCCTCTCGGGTCGCCGGCCGAGCACCGAGGCGATGTAGTCGAGTGCGCGCCGCGGCGGTGCCGGGACGTCGCGCCCATCGCTGAGCAGCGCCTCCAGTTCGGCGACGGAGAGCCCACCCAGCCGCGCCCGGATTTCACCCAGGGGCAGGTACTGCGCCTTGAGCCGGCGGATGAGCCGCAGCCGCAGCAGGTGCTCGCGGCCGTAGACCCGGTGCGGCCCGGCGCCGCCCGGCGGCGGCAACAGTCCCTCGGTGACGTAGAAGCGGATCGTGCGCGGCGTGACATCGGCGGCGTCCGCCAGCTCGCCAATCGTGTACTGCTCCGGCTCAGGGGACGCCACCGCTACCTCCCGCCGCGGCCCAGCTCGGCGCGTCGACCCACACCCGGCGGCCGCCGCACCCGCTTCAGTCGGCCCCGGCCTCCCCGCCCACGAGCGGGCACCCGGCCGGCTCTAGTCGGCGGGGGCAACAGCCCCACCAGCCCCGCCACCGTCACGATCGAGCCTACGCCCGCGGTCGCCACGATTCGCCTCACGCCGCACACTCCCACCCGACGCCATTCGCCCGCATCGTCTTCCACTGTAATGTAGCAGCGTGACGTTGAGCTGTCAAATAGCAGTGATGGTGGAGGGTTTCCAGTTGGGCAGGTAAGGGCGGGGCAGCAGGGGTCAGGCGACGGGCGCGGCAGCCCGTCCCCCGCTTCGGCATTCGGCCAGCGCACGTGCTGCCAGGCGATCGAGCCGTTCGAGGTCCCCCGGCTCGTGGCCCGCGGCATGCACCTGCCGGCGCAGCGCCTCGATCTGGGCCGCGATGGCGGGCCGGCGCTCTGGCGGCAGCAGCCGGGCGAGGCGGCCGAGCGCGTCCAGCACATGGGCGGCGAATACCACGTCGGCCGCGCCAGAGTGGCGGATCTGGTCGAAGCCGAGCGACACGATCTCCTCGAAGCTCCGCCCGCGCGCGACCACCCGCACCTGCCCGGCCTCATCGCGCAGCACCCCATCGCTCCAGCGGCGGTTGCCGAGCCGGGCGATCAGCTCGACCAGCCGGTCGACGCAGAGGGTGGCGGTAGTTGGGTCGTTGATCGCGGGCGACAGCCCTCTGAGCGCGATGTCGACGAGGCTGCGCACGCCGAGCGCGAGATCGTCCTGCAGCGTGCGCTCGAAGCCGAGATAGAGCGCATCGAGCACGGCACGCTCCAGCTCGGGTCCGACTGCCGACGCGGGCGCGATGTGCGCGACCGGCTCGCCCGCGATCACGTAGGCGCCGACCACGGTCTCGAGGTAGACGGTCGCCCCGGCCAGCCTGGCCGCCTCGACCAGCCCAGTCAGGTCGATCACCTGGACGTAGCCTCCGTCCCGGCTGACCACGGTCGCCGCGTCGGGCGGCAGCGCCACGCTGTTCGATGGCTCGACCGGCGCCTCGGCCGGCCCCGACAGGGGCTCGGGGTAGAGCGCGTCGATCAGGCGGCGGACATCGTCGGCGGTGCGGTCGATGATGACTGAGACCTGCATCGAGCGCACGACGTGGTCCACGCCGTAGATAAGCACCGCCACGCTGATCAGCCCGAGTAGGATGGCGGAGCCGACCGAGAGGGTTGGCACGAACGGCGTGCCCGCCTCGTCGGTGCCGACGACGCGCAGCACGAGCAGGGCGTAGGCGAAGGTCGCGCTGAGGAAACCCAGGACGATGCTCGTCGGACGGTCGGTGATGAACGGGCGCAGGATGCGCGGCGTGAACTGGCTCGCCGCGAGCTGGAGCGCCACGACGGTGAGCGAGAGCGTGATCGCGATCACCGCCACGACCGCGCCGCCGATCGCGGTCAGCACCCCGCGCGCGCCGTCGACGCCGCCGTAGGCATCCGCGCCGCCCCACGCCAGCAGCTCGTCGAGCCGGAGCGTCGCCGCGGCCAGCAGGCAGGCGACAGCGACCATCACCCCGGGCGCAAACCAGAGGCTGGTGGTGATCTCGTGCCAGAGCGCGCTCAGCCGGGCCATGGGCCACCCGCCCGCGTGCGATCTCGCCGAGCGCGGCGCACGATCCGTGCCGCCCGGCCGTCTCCCTCCCCGGCCGCGGTGGCGCTCGGGCAGCCTCGCCGCCTGCCGTCAGCCTGTGCCGCCAGGGCGAGCGCCAACGCCGACGCCGGGCCGCAGGGGATGGGGTAGCACGATCATGGGGCGCGAGTGCCACCAGCATGGGGCGCGAGTGCCACCAGGGCGTGCGCCGGCGCCAGGTGCCGCCGAAGCAACCGCGCCGCCCGCCTTCACCCCTCGCGGCCGCGGCGACCGCCGCCAGCGACGCCGAGCCCCGAGGGGGCCACCGGGCCGGCTGCCTCCACCCTCTGGGGCCGTGGTCCAGGCCACCGACAGCCGGCACCGCCGACCCGGTACGAGGTCCGGCCCGGACCGTGCGCCGATCGACCCGGCCGGCGCCGGCCAAGCCACGCTGGGCGGCCCAGACCGGGACGGAACTCGGCAGGGCCGGATCGGCGCACCGGACGGCCCGCGGCCTAGCGGAGGCCGCTGCGGATGTGGCGGAGCCGACGCGCCCGCTCGGCGACCGCGGCGTGCGCGCGCAGCTCGAGGTCGCGGTCGAGCGGTGCGAGCTCGACCGGGCGGCCGTAGCGGCGCTGGAGGGCGAGGCGGATCAGGTGGTCGGTCATGTGGGGGTTCTTGGGCAGGAGCGAGCCGTGCAGGTAGCAGCCGATCGCGTTGCGG
>JBHOQZ010000774.1:0-1556 GCA_042408635.1 Chloroflexota bacterium | reverse complement strand
CTGGTACGCCGATCTGGCCGAGACCGCCGAGCGCGACGTGCGTGGGCCGGCCGCCCGCGCCTGGCTCGACCGGCTCGAGCGCGAGGGCAACAACCTGCGCGCCGCCCTACGCTGGTCGATCACGCGGGGCGAGCGCGAGCTGGCGCTGCGGCTGGGCGCCGGGCTCTGGACGTTCTGGTGGCAGCGCGGAGACATGCGCGAGGGCAGTCGCTGGCTCGACGCCGTCCTGAGCCTGGACGCGGCCGGCGGCGCGCAACGGGCTGGGACGTCGGGCCCGCCGCCTGAGCTCGGGGTGGCGGCGCTGCGCCTGGCGGCACTGCGCGGTCGAACCTGCCGCGCCGCCGCCGTGCTCGCCTGGGCGCAGGGCTACGCCGAGCGGGCCGCGGCGCTGGCGGAGGAAGCCGTGGCGCTGCTGCGCCGGGTCGACGACCGGGCGGGCATCGCCGATGCGCTCAACTGCCTGGGGCTGGCGCTGCACGGGCAGAACGCCTTCGAGCGGGCCGCGGCGGCCTTCGAGGAGGCGCTCGCGATCCTGCGCCCCGCTGGCGACGAGGCGCGGCTCGCCCGCGTCCTCCACAATCTTGCCCGCGTCAAGCGCTTCCAGGGCAGCTACGCCGAGGCGACGCGGCTCTACCGCGACGCGCTCGCCCTCCAGGAGACGCTCGGGGATCGGCTCGGCGTCGGCCTTGCCCTGAACAACCTCGGCCGGCTCGCGCACGACCAGGGCGAGGTTGCGACCGCCCGGGAGCTCCTCGAGGCGAGCCTCGACCACTTCCGCGCGCTCGACAACCACCTCCAAATCGCCCTCTCGCTCAACCATCTCGGGGAGGTGCTAGTCGAGGGGGGCGAGGTCGAGCGGGCCGAGGCCGTCTGCCGCGAGAGCCTGCGCCTGCGCCGCGCCCACGGCGACCTTTTCGGCGTGGCCCAGTCGCTGGGCACGCTCGGCACCATCGCCCGCGCGGCGCGTGACGTCGAGCAGGCGCAGGCGCGCTATACCGAGAGCCTGGCGCTCTACGCCGAACTGCGCGACCAGCGCGGTCAGGCCGACTGCCTTGACGACCTGGCCGCGCTCGCCCTCGATCGCGGCGACGCCGAGCTGGCCGCGCGCCTGGGCGGCGCCGCCGAGGCGCTGCGGGAGCGCAGCGGAGCCAGACGCTCTCACGCCCGCCTGGAACTGTTCCAGGCGCTCACCACCCGCCTGCGGGATCGGTTGGGCGGGGCTGCGTTCGAGGCGGCGTGGGAGGAGGGGTATTCGGAGCCGCTCGAACGCTGGATCACCAGGCTCGGTAGCTGTCCCAGTCCCGGTGTCCCCCCGAGCTGCGGCGCGCGCTAGCCGCGCGGCGCGCCGCGTCGCTCACGCTGGCACCGAGAAGCCGCGGCCCGACCACGGGCCAACCCCGGCCGGCGTCGGGGTTGCGGCGTGTTTCCGGTTGCGCCGGGTGGTGCAATCGTGGTGGTTCAGGAGGAGGCACCCATGAGGCGACCCGCACAGAGCCCGACCCAGCCCGGCGCCGCGAGCCCGGCGCAGCACCCTCCCGCCGCGGCCGCCCCATCCC
>JBHOQZ010000766.1:0-1547 GCA_042408635.1 Chloroflexota bacterium | reverse complement strand
GTGTCCCGCCCGACGAGGCGCGCAAGGCGGGCGTGCCGCAGCTGATGGTGCGCGAACTGGCGATTGACCCGGCGGCCGCCCCCGCGCCCCCAGCGGCGGCGCCAGCGCCAGCACCGGCGGCCGATGTGCCGCAAGGAGTGGCGCAGCTGATCAGCTTACAGGCCGAGATGCTCCGGACCGCCATAGCCGCCATGCGGCCACCGGAGAGCACGGCGGAGATGATCCGCACGGTGGCCGAGCTAATGCGCGGCCAGGCCCAACAAGACCCGCTGCGCGACTTGATGCTAGAGCTGGTGCGGGCCCAAGTGACCGGCGGGACGCGCCCGCAATGGGCGGAACTGTGGGAAGTATTCAACAAGGGTATGGAGGCCGCGCGCGAGTGGCGGGCTACCGGGGACTCCTCCGCCCTGGAGCGCCTCGGCATGCGGTTTGCCGAGTTACTCGAACGCACCCAGTCCGCCGCCGGCGGCCCCAGCGCCACCGCAGTGCCGCAGCGGCCGGCCGCCCCACCGCTGGCGCCCGTGGCAGCGTCGGCCCTATCTTCGGGCACCATGGCGCAGCTACCCGCCTGGCGCCGCTGGCTCGACCGGCTGCGGCCCCTGGTCTTCGAGGCGGCGCGGCTTTCGGGGCCGCCCGAAGTGTACGCGCAGATGCTGGCCGAGCACCTGCCGCCCGAGTGCGACGCCGAAGTTGGGGCGATGCTGGCGGGGGACAATTGGCCCGACAATCTCTTGGCGCAGCTGCCGGCCGATTGGGCGCCCGTGGTGGGCTGGCTCCGCAGGGTACTGGTGGCCTTCGGGCGGCAATTCGAGGAGCCCGAGGAACCGAAGCCCGAGCCCGAGTCGCCCGGGGAGGGGGAGGATGCAGCCTAAAGCGACCTATGTAGACCTACCGGGCCCGGTAGGCCTGTCCACCACCGCCACCATCGCCCATATGCTGCGGCTCATCCGAGAGGCGGCCGCCGATCCGGACTTCCGGGCGCAAGCCCTCGCAATCGTGCGCGCGTGCGACGGCCGAGACTACGCTTGCCAAATCCGGACGCTGCGCGCCTGGCTGAAGCGCCACTACCGGTTTGCCCGGGACCCGTGGGCGGTGGAGTGGGTGACCGCCCCGGCAACCCAACTCGCCGTCATGCGAGCGGGTGGGGTGTTCAAGGGCGATTGTGACGATGCGGCGGTCTTGAGTGCGGCGCTTGCCCGGACGCTGGGGTTTCCCGCCGGCCTGGTCCTGCTCTCGTTTGATCCGCGCCCCAATCTGTGGGCGCACGTCTATACCCGGGTGCTGGTGCCGGGCACGAGCGGCACCGGCGCCCAGTGGGTGGACCTCGATATCACCCGGCCGCCGACCGTGCGGCAGCCGCCGGCGGCCTGGTCCTTCCTAGGAGTCCCCTAGCCCACCTAGGGCGCGCAGTACATCGCGCAGCAACTGCTCATGGTCGGCGAGCAGCCGGTCGTGGCGCTCCACCAGCGCCGTGATGCGCCCGGCCCAGCGGGCCAGCGCCACGGCGACCGAGAGCACGGAGATGGTGAGCGTCAGCCAGACGGCGA
>JBHOQZ010000756.1:0-5425 GCA_042408635.1 Chloroflexota bacterium | reverse complement strand
GTGATCGCGGAGGGCCTGGGCGAGGCGCTGGTGGTCTCGAGTCTGGGCACGCCCAGCTTCGACCTCTACGGCGCGACCGGGCCGCGCGACCTCAACTTCTACGTCTGGGCATCCATGGGGCTCGCCACTTCGGTCGGGCTCGGCCTCGCCCTCGCCCAGCCGGACCGGCGAGTCCTCGTCGTCGACGGGGACGGCTCGGCGCTGATGAACCTGAACGCCTTCGCCACGATCGGCGCCCGGCGGCCGAAGAACCTCGCCATCATCGTCCTCGACGACGGCCTCTACCGGGAGACGGGTGGCCAGCCCACCGCCACGGCCCAGGGCGTCGACCTGGCGGGCGTCGGTCGGGCCACCGGTTTCGCCTTCGACCGCACCGTGCGCGATCCCGAAGCGCTGCGCGCGGCGCTGGCCGAGGCCGCCCGGACGGAGGGCCCGGCGCTGGTCGTGGCGAAGGTGGAGGGACCCGGCTCGAAGGCGCGCCCGCCCCGCGACCCGCTCTTCGTGAAGCACACGTTCATGCGGGCGCTCGGCACCGAGCCCGAAACGCTGATCCGGGGCCGGGCGGGCTAGCTGCTGCCCAGAACACGTGGCGGCGCGGTGAGCGGTGGCCCGCTTCAGGCCACGCCGCACGTCCTGGTAGGCAGCAGCCAGGCGAGGCGCCGTCCGAGCGCGCCGGTGCCGGGCGGCAGCAGGCTCGGGACCGGCGTCCCGAGCAGCAGGTGGGTTGGCTCGTGCTGGAGGTCAACAAGCTGGTGCGCGACCGCGTGCCTGACCTCATCCGGGGCCAGGGTCGGCGCTGCACCGTGCGCGTGCTCGACGCGACCGAGTACCGGGCGGCGCTCGACCGGAAGCTGGCGGAGGAGGTCGACGAGTACTTGCGCTCGGGCGATCCGGCCGAGCTGACGGACATCGTCGAGGTCGTCTACGCCATCGCGCTCGGCTGGGGGATCAACCGCGAGCAGTTCGAGCGGCTGCGCGAGGCGAAGCGCGGCGAGCGCGGCGGCTTCGAGGCGCGCCTCCTCCTCGTCGACGTCGACGACTGAGCCTGCCCCGAGGGGCGAGATCACCGCGTCCCGGCTGCCGCCCTCTCTGCCCGGCCCGCCGGGTTCGACCAATATCCCTGGCAGTTAGCGCCGCGCGCTGAAGAGGGCGAGCGTGCGGCGCAGGTCCTCGAGCGCAAACTGCCCCGGCGCCGAGCTGGTGACGCCCGCGGCGAAGGTGAGCGCGCTCCCAAGCAGCGGCGCGACCGCGCGCGTGTAGGCGCCGGCCGGCCCCATGCTCATCGTGATGAACGGCGTCGGCAGCTCGGTGCGGAGCTGGTCGGTCGCGGTCAGCAGCTTGAGGCCGTCGGCGGCGTCGTGCGCCATCACCGCCAGCTTGACGATGTCCGCCCCGGCCGCGGCCATGGTGTGTGCGCGGCGGATGAGGCGGGCGGGCTCGGGCGTGCCGGTGTAGTCGTGCCAGGAGAGGATGAGCGGCCGCCCGCCCAGCGCCTCGCGCACGGCGGCGCGCACACGCGCGCCTGCCGCGTACTCGACGTCCAGCGCGTCGACGCAGGGGCTCTCGGCGACCTCCTTGAGCAGGTGGACGCGCGCCGTCTCGGAGCCCGCCCAGTCGCCGCCCTCGTCGCGCCGGCGCAGCGTGAGCAGGAGGGGCAGGTGGGCGACGCGCCGCAGGCGGACCAGGCCGTCGAGGATCGTGGCCGCGGTCGGGGCGGTGACATAATCCGCGCGCCATTCGAGCAGGTCGGGGCCAAGCCCGGCCAGCATCTCGGCCTGGCGCACCGCCTCCTGAACCGTGGCGGCGACGATCGGGGCGCAGATGACCGGACGCCCGCCGCCCAGTTCGAGCTCGCCGATGCGGACGATCCGCGGTACAACCGTGAGGCCCATCACTTGAATACCAGCGGGTTGACCGGCGAGCCGACGCCGCGGGTGATCCGCAGCGGCGGCGCGACGAAGAAGAACGCCCAGCGCCGGTCGGCCCGGCAGTGGCCGGCCAGCTCGTCGAGCGCGAAGATCTCGCCTAGCGGCAGACCCATGTCGCGCAACGCCACCTCGTGCAAGGGCAGCACCGTCCGTTCCCGATTGGTGGGGTAGAGCTCGACCGCGATGTTGTCGACCGCCAGCGCGGCCACGCCGCGCGGCCCGATCCACTCCAGGCAGGTCGCGTCGAGCCCGGGCGCGACCGTGCGGAAGTAGTCCACACCGTCGCGCCGGCCCTGCGCGTGGCCGAGCGCGCCGGTGCGCACCAGCAAGATGTCGCCGTCACGCACCTCGATGTCCTGGTGGCGGGCGGCGGCCTCGAGATCCTCCGGGGTGACGGCGTAGCGGTCGGGCAGCACGTCGACCCCCTTCAGGCCCGCGACGTCGAGCAGGACGCCGCGGCCGGCGATCCCGCGGTGGAAGGCGTCGATGTTGCCCTTCTTCGCGCCGTGGCTGCCGATCACCGAGGAGGGGTAGCCGTTGTAGATCTGGCCCGCGTAGTAGAAGTGGCCGAAGGCGTCCCAGTGGGTGCCGGTGTGGCAGGGCATGGCCAGGTAGTCGTCGCAGACGTGGACGTCCCAGCCGCGCGTGTTGTCGCCGGTGACGTCGTCGCCGCCGTCCTGCCGCATGTAGTGGACCGGCGGGGGGCGGTGGACCACGTTGTACGTGGGCGCGCCGCCCGTGATCTGGATGCCGAGCGAGAGGCAGTCGCCGCGCTGGACGAGCCGGGCCGCCTCGATCAGCCGCTCGGGCGTGACGAGGTTGAGCGTGCCGCGCTGGTCGTCCGCGCCCCAGCGACCCCAGTTGCGCAGCCGCTCGCCGAGGGCGCGCACGTCGAAGGTTTCGGTCATCGCCTCCTCCCCCGAGGCCGGCCGCGATCGTTCGCCGCCACATCGGCGCGATTATACGGCCTCGCGGCCGGGCGTGTATCACATCGTGCCTCTATATGCAGAGGGGCAATACCTCCACCCCGTCCGGCTCGGGCCGGTGCGGCCGGACGCCGGCCGTGGCAACATGCGAGGACTGATCCGCCCATCCTGAACGCCTGCGAGGTAGCGCATGACGACGACCACGCTTCCCCGCCGCGCCGACCTGAGGCCCGAGGACACCTGGGCCGTCGAGACGATCTTCCCCGACCCGGTCGCCTGGGAGGCGGCCTACGCCGAGGCGAAGGCGATGGTGCCACGCCTGACTGCCTACCGCGGCACCATCGCGCAGGGCGCCCGCCAGCTCCTCGATTGCCTGCGCACGCGCGACGAGCTCGGACGGCTGGCCGACCGCCTCTTCGTCTACGCCCACCTGCGCCGCGACGAGGACACCACCAACGCCACCTTCCAAGCGCTGGCGGACCGCGCCGCCTCGCTCAGCGTCGAGGTCGGCGCCGCCCAGGCGTTCATCGACCCCGAGCTGCTCGAACTGAGCGACGAAACGCTCGCGCGCTACTACCGCGAGGAGCCCGCGCTCGAGCTCTACCGCCACGCCATCGACCAGGTGGTGCGCCTGCGCCCGCACACGCGCAGCGCCGAGGTCGAGGAGCTGCTGGCGCAGTCGCGCGAGGTTGGGCGCGCGCCCGGCGAAATTTACACGATGTTCAACGACGCGGACCTGAAGTTCCCGGCGATCCGCGACGAGCAGGGCAACGAGATCGAGGTGACGCACGGGCGCTTCCTGCGCCTGATGGAGAGCCAGGATCGGCGCGTGCGCCGCGACACCTTCGACGCGCTCTACAGCACCTACGCGAAGTTCCGCAACACCACCGCCACCACGCTGGCGGCGGCGGTGCGTCGCAACGTCTTCTACGCGCGCGCCCACCGCTACAGCTCGGCGCTCGAGGCGGCGCTCTTCCCGAACCAGATCCCGACCGCGGTCTACCACCAGCTCATCGAGACGGTGCGGCGGGGGCTGCCCCTGCTCCACCGCTACATGGCGTTGCGGCGGCGCGTGCTCGGGCTCGACGCGGTCCACATGTACGACATCTACGTACCGCTGGTGCCCGAGGTCGACCGCGACATCCCCTGGGGCGAGGCAACCGCGACGGTGGTGGCGGCGTTCCGCCCGCTGGGGGAGCGCTACACGGGGCTGGTCGCCGAGGGGCTGCGCAACCGCTGGGTGGACGTCTACGAGAACGAGGGCAAGGCGTCGGGCGCCTATAGCTGGGGCGCCTACGACACCCAGCCCTTCATCCTGATGAACTACCAGAACAACTGGAACAGCGTCTTCACCCTGGCCCACGAGCTGGGGCACTCGCTGCACAGTTACCTGACGCGCTCGACCCAGCCCTACATCTACGGCGACTACACGACGTTCCTGGCCGAGATCGCCTCGACGCTCAACGAGGCGCTCCTGGTCGAGCACCTGCTCACCACCACGACCGACCCGAAGCTGCGCGCGTTCGTCATCAACCACCAGCTCGAAGCGTTCCGCGGCACGCTCTTCCGCCAGACGATGTTCGCCGAGTTCGAGCTGGCGATCCACGAGCGGGTCGAGCGCGGGGAGGCGCTGACGGCCGACGGGCTGAGCGCGCTCTACTACGACCTGGTGCGCGCCTACCACGGCCCTGAGGTGGTGGCCGACGAGCCGATCGCGCTCGAGTGGTCGCGCATCCCACACTTCTACATGAACTTCTACGTCTTCCAGTACGCCACCGGCATCTCGGCGGCCTCGGCGCTGGCGCGGCAGATCGCGGCGGAGGGCGCCCCGGCGATTGAGCGCTACCTGACGCTGCTCAGCAGCGGCAGCTCCGACTACTCGGTGCCGCTCCTCCAGCGTGCCGGCGTCGACATGACCACGCCCGAGCCGATCGAGGCGGCGCTGGGGCTCTTCGCGCGCCGGCTCGACGAGGCCGAGCAACTCCTCGCCTGAGCGGGGGGCGCGTCGGAGGATAGACACGGGCAGACTCCCCGTCGTCAGCGCGCCAGAACATTGACACATGGGCTATGGCGGGCGCTTGGTGTCGGGGCTATACTGCGCCTCGTCGATGCCGGAGGAGAGCCCCGCCGCGCGCGGCGGGATCTCCAGCCCAATGCCCCTCCTCCCGGCCCGAACGTCGCCCCGACCGCCTGCCGATCCGGTCGGGTGCAGCAGCACGCCGCGACGGTCGCCCGGCACCGCCCCTTCGGTCCGCCGTCCGCGCAGTGGGAGGTTGTGTCAGATATGATTCCCTGCCCTCGCCTTGCCTGCTCTGTCGCCCGCCCGCCCGTCGCCGCCCGATCATGGTCCTCGACCGGGGCGCAGGTGGCCGCCAGGGTGCTGGCGGCGCTCCTGCTCGCCGCGGGGCTGCTCGGCCAGCGGGGGCCGGCGCCGGCCGAGGCGACCTGGGACGCCGAGACCGCCCGGTTCCTGACGCTGATCAATACCTACCGGCAGCAGAACGGCAACCTCGCCCAGCTCCAGGTCGACGCCACGCTGCAGGCGGCCAGCGACTGGTTCTCCCAGGACAT
>JBHOQZ010000754.1:0-1328 GCA_042408635.1 Chloroflexota bacterium | reverse complement strand
CGACATCGCCGGCCTGGGCCTGGAGACGGTCTCGGCCCTTGTGCACCGCGGCCTAGTGCACAATGTGGCGGACCTCTTTCGGCTCGAGCCGAACGACTTGCTGCAGGTCGAGGGCGTCGCGGCGCGCTCGGCGCGGCAGCTCGTGGAGGCCATCCAGCGGGCGAAGCGCGTTGAGTTGCGACGCTTCCTCTACGCGCTGGGCATCCCTGAGGTCGGGACCGCCGTGGCCCGCGACCTCGCCGACCATTTCCGCCGCCTCGATGCCGTGCGGCACGCCAGCCGCCGCACCCTCGAAGCCATCCCCCGCCTCGGCCCGAAGCTGGCCGAGGCCATCCACGACTTTTTCGCCGACGGGCGCAACCAACAGGCGATCGACGCGCTTCTCGCGGCGGGGGTGCAGGTGGTCGAGCCGGCGGCCCCCCAGGCGCAGCCGCTGGCCGGCAAGACGTTCGTCTTCACCGGTGCCCTCGAGCGCTTCGCACGCCGCGACGCCGAGCACCTGGTCGAAGCGCTCGGGGCCCGCGCCACCTCAGCGGTCAGCGGCGAGACGGATTACGTCGTCGTCGGCGAGGAGCCGGGGCAGAAGTTGGAGGCCGCCAAGGCCCGCGGCGCGCAGATCCTCACCGAGCCCCAGTTCATCGCCCTGCTGCGCCAGGCCGGGGTGGAGGTCGAAAGCCATGAGTCCGGCGGGAGGGTGGGAGCGGCCGGGCGCCGCGAGAAAGGAGGGCGCAGCGATGGAGAACGTCGAGATCGCCCGCGTGCTCAATGAATACGCCGATCTGCTCGACATCCAGGGCGACAGCCCGTTCCGGGTGCGGGCTTACCGCAACGCCGCCCAGACCGTCGCCAGCCTGTCGCAGCCGGTGATGCAGTTCATCGAAGCCGGGGCGGACTTGGAGGAGCTCCCCGGCATCGGCAGCAGCATGGCCGAACACATCCGGGAGATCGTCGAGACGGGGACGCTGTCCCGGCTCGAAGAGGTCCGCCGGGCGCTGCCCTCGACGCTGACCGAGTTGATGCAGCTAGAGCACCTCGGGCCGAAAAAAGCGCGCCAGCTCTACGACGCCCTCGGCATCACCTCCGTGTCCGAGCTGGCGGCGGCGCTCGATGCCGGCAAGGTCGAGGCCTTGCCCGGCTTCGGCAAGAAGAGCGCGGCCAACCTGCGCCACGCCATCGAAGAGTTCGCCCGCCGCAGCCGGCGCTTTCTGCTGGCGGACGCCGACCAGTTCGTGCAACCGCTGCTGCGCCATTTGCGCCGGGCGCCGGGCATCGTCGAGCTCGAGGTGGCGGGCAGCTACCGGCGCCGCCAAGAGACGGTGGGCGACATC
>JBHOQZ010000752.1:0-12062 GCA_042408635.1 Chloroflexota bacterium | reverse complement strand
GCCGCGAAATCTTTCAGCGCGACGGCTACACCTGCCAGTACTGCGGCGTGCGCACAAAGGACCTGACGCTCGACCACATCGTGCCGCGCCACCGCGGTGGGCGACACACCTGGGACAACCTCGTCAGCGCTTGCCGGCCTTGCAACCATCGCAAGGGCGGCAAGACGCCCGAGGAGGCGCGCATGGCGCTGCGGCGACGCCCCTACGAGCCGCACCCGACCGCCTACCACGTCTTCCAAGCCTACCTCGCCCAGAACGTCGAATGGCACAAGTTCATCCCGGGCGCCGAGCAGGCTACCGCCGGCTAGCCGACCGCCCCAGCGGCTGGCTGGTGGTCTAGGCACGGCGAAACAGCAACTCACGAAGCGCGTCTTCGCTCGAGGTCTTGGTCACGGCCAGCACCTCATCCCCTACCTGCAGGACGGTGTCCCCGCTGGGGATGACCGTCTTGCCACCGCGGATGAGCACGGGGATGACACAATCGGACGGCAGCGGTAGATCGCGCAGCGCCTGGCCGATCACGCGCGAGCCGGGGGCGAGCTTGGCCTCAACGACCTCGAGGTCAGCATGGCGCAACGTGAGCAGGTGGCTGAGCGCGGTGGCCGGGATCTCCTGCTCGATCTGCGAGAGGATGAGCTGAGTGCTGCTGATCGTCACGTCGATGCCCAAGGCGCGGAAGATGCGCTCGTTGGCCGGGTTGTTGATCCGGGCGACGGTGCGACTCACGCCGAACTTGCGCTTGGCGAGCTGGCATGAGATCAGGTTGTCCTCGTCGTCGCCGGTGACTGCGACGAATACTTCGGCGCGCTGGGTGCCGGCGCCCTCGAGGGTGGTGGCCTCGCACCCGTCGCCCTGGAGCACGACCTCGCCCAGCTCCTCCTCGATCCGGGCCGCCTTGCGCGGATCGATCTCGATGATGAGCACCTCATGTCCGTCAGACAGCAGCGTCCTGGTCAGGTAGTAGCCCACCTTGCCGCCACCGACCACGATGATGTACACGACGCTCCTCCCGAACCTCGCGGCCTGCGCTGCGCTTCCCCGAGTATAGCACCCGGCCCGGCCTCGTCGTTGGGGAAGACGTCGGCCAGGCGAGGGCGCACCCAGCGCGCATTGTCGTGCGTTTCCGGCGCGTGATAGAATGGGTCCGGGATTCAAGCGCCGGCCTACGGCCGGCACGTGGCCCGGGCGGTGGCAGGTGATGTGAGTGGCGGCCCTCATCCGCGCGTTGCAGCCACACGACGTGTTTGCTTACCTCGCGTTCAAGAAGCGGATCAATCGCCATGACGGCGTTGTGGCGCTTGGACACGAGACGGTGAGCAGCGCGCTCGGCGGCCTGATCGCGCAGGGCCTGCTCGACCCCTCGCGCCAGCGCTGGGTCTGCCGCGACGGCGGCCAGATCGTGGCGAGCCTCGGCGTGCGCTCGCGCCCCGGCGTGGACATGTGGGAGGTCGACGAGTGCAGCGGCCTGCCCACCCCGGCGGGTCGGCTCGGCCGGCTGCGCCTGCTCAACCGGCTCGGCGACGAGGCCGTCGAGGAAGGCATCCAGAAGATCTTTATGCGGGTGAACGAGGCGAGCGTGCTTGAGGAGCTGGCCCAGCAGGCTGGGTTCGGCCACTACGCCGTCGAGAGCGTCTATGTCCGTCCGGCCGAGGCGCTGTCGCCGCCACCGCGCATCCCCGGGCTGCGGCCGCGCCGTGGCGCCGACCACCACGCGCTGTTCCAACTCTACACGGCGGTGGTGCCCGCCCGCGTGCGGCAGGTCGAGGCGATGACGCTGCACGAATGGCGGTTCATCGACGGCTGGCGCGCCGCCCGCATGCGCTGGGCGCCCGGCTTCGACCTGATGCGCCGCGACGTGGTCGTCGACCGCGAGGGCATGATCGTCGCCTGGCTCCAGATCAACCGTCGCCGCTCCCTCGTCCGCTTCCTGGCCCGGCCGGAGTTCCGACCCGAGCTGCCTGCCCTGCTCGCCTGGGGAGTGAGTGCGATGGCCGCTCCGCGCGGCTACATCTGCCCGCTGCGCGACTATCAGCTCGACGCTGAACTGGCGCTGGTCGACGTCGGGTTCCGTCTGGAGGCCCGCCATAGCCTGCTGGCGCGGCTGCTGGCGGTGCGGGTGCAAGAACCGAAGCTTGTCCCGGTCCACGCGTAGAACCCGTCCCCTGCGGATTGCCATGCGCGGCCTCCCCGGCGAGGTGGCGCGGGCCCAACCGCGCGCCCGCCCGGCGCGCGCTTTCCGAGTCTGCGGAGCGTGAATGGAATTGGTGCAACAGCAGTTTTCCGATGAACTCGATCTCCTGCTCGACGCGCTGCCGCCGCACATCTGCGAGCCGCTCAAGGTGCTCGACGAGCGCCACGAGCTGCTCGAGATCGTGATGGACTACGGCCGGCTACCCGAGGCGCGCCTGCGCGGCCGCGACCTCGTCCTGAGCCAGCGCGAGGTCTCGCTCCAGGACATCGAGTACGTGATCGGCCGCATCGGCGAATTCGGCGAGGATAACCGCGCCGGCATCCCGCGCACCCTGCACCGCATCTCCGCCATCCGCAACCGGCGCGGTCAGATCGTCGGCCTCACCTGCCGCGTCGGCCGTGCCGTCTTCGGCACCATCCGCATCATCCGCGACATCATCGAGACGGGCAAGAGCGTGCTCCTACTCGGGCGGCCGGGCGTCGGCAAGACGACCATGCTGCGCGAGGTCGCGGGCGTGCTGGCCGACGAACTGCGCAAGCGCGTCGTCATCGTCGACACCTCGAACGAGATCGCCGGCGACGGCGACATCCCTCACCCGGCAATCGGCCGTGCCCGCCGCATGCAGGTGGCGACGCCGCTGGCCCAGCACGCGGTGATGATCGAGGCGGTCGAGAACCACATGCCCGAGGTCATCATCATCGACGAGATTGGCACCGAACTCGAGGCGGCGGCGGCGCGTACGATCGCCGAGCGCGGCGTCCAGCTCGTGGGCACTGCCCACGGCAATACCCTCGAAAACCTGATGCTCAATCCGACCCTCTCCGACCTGGTCGGCGGCATCCAGACGGTGACGATCTCCGACGAGGAGGCGCGCCGGCGCGGTACGCAGAAGACAATCCTCGAGCGCAAGGGCCCGCCGACTTTCGAGGTGGTGGTCGAGATCCAGAACTGGGAGCGCGTGGCCGTCCACGCCGACGTCGCCCAGGTCGTCGACGACATCCTACGTGGTCTGCCGGCCGAGGCCGAGATGCGCGCGCTCGATGCCGAGGGCGCTGTGCGCACCGAGCCGGTCGCCCACCGGATCGACGAGGTGCCGGTCGACGTGCCGGTGCCCTCCACCCGCATCCTCTCGGCGGTGCCCACGCGCGAGGAGGAGGTGCCGACCCGCATCGGCGGAGCGGGCCGCTTCGGCCGCCGGCTGCGCATCTTCCCCTACGGGATTACGCAGAACCGGATTGAGCAAGCGGCGCGCGACCTCAACGTCGACGTCCAGCTCACCAAGGACGTGCGCGAGGCGGACCTGGTGATGACGGCGAAGAGCTACTTCCGGCGCAAGCCCCAGGCCATCCGCGACGCCGAGGCGGCCGGCACGCCAGTGTACGTGCTGAAGAATAACTCAGTGCTCCACATCGAGCAGTCGCTCGCCGGCATCTTCAACATCAACCAGGACCCCGACCCCGTGCGCGACGCCATGGACGAAACGCGCACCGCCATCGAGCGCGTGCTCCAGCAAAGCCAGCCGGTGGACCTGACGCCGCAGAACGCCTACGTCCGGCGCCTGCAGCACCAGATGGCCGAGCGGGCACGCCTCGCCTCGCGCAGCCGGGGCCGCGAGCCGTTCCGTCGCGTCCAGATCTACAAGGCCGAGTGAGCGGGGAGCCGGGCCCGGCCGAAGCCGCCGGGCCCGGCTCCCCGTTCCGTGCTACAATCTCCGCCACCCGGCTCAGGGGACTTGAGGGGGAGGCAGCCTGTCCATGAAGCTGTTGCTGGCGATCGTCCAGTCGGAGGATGCTCCGGGGCTCATTGAGCGGCTGACGGAGCGCGGCTTCCGCGCAACCCGGATCAACACGGCCGGCGGCTTCCTCAAGGCCAGCAACACGACGGTTCTGCTCGGCATCGACGACGACCAGGTCGAGAGCGTGCTCGACCTCATCAAGCAGAACTGCCACACCCGCACGCAATATGTCAACCCGCTGCCGCCGGTGATGGAGCCGGGCGAGTTCTATGTCCCCTATCCCGTTGAAGTCCAGGTCGGCGGCGCGACTGTCTTCGTCCTCGACGTCGAGCGCTTTACGCGGCTCTAGCTTACGCTGGTAGAGCCGCGCGGCGGCGGCGCAGTGAGAATGGAGATTGTCGCTATCGACGCCATATGTGGATCTGCGGGCTGAAGACCGCGCGAAGGGACGATCTCGCCGCGTCCCGCCTTCAGCCGGCCCCGTCGAACCCTGCGCGCCGGCTTCAGCCGGCCGACCGGGCTGACGCTTAATTTGGCAATCTCCATCACCCCCGGGCGGGCAGCCCCGGGCGGGCAGCCCCGGGCGGGCAACCCCGGGCGGTCGGGCGGCAACGCCTGCCAACGGCAGCGCGCAACTACCAGCGGCCCGCCGACGGGACTGCCCGGCAGCATTCCACACCTTCCATAAGCCGGCTGGCAACAGGCGCTTGCTGGCGGGTAGTCGTCCCGGCCCTCTAGCTGTCCTGCGCGTGCCAGCGCCGGTCGTGGTCTTCACGGCGGGCCGTGGTCGGGGGACGCTGCCAGGAGGCGGGCGAGGCGGCGGCGGGCGTAGGCCGGCTCGATCTGCCAGCCGTTGGCCGCCTCCCAGGCATCGGCGGCGCGGCGGGCGCGGGCGAGGCGCTCCGGGGCGATCCCCTCGATCACGGGCAGCGGTAGGTCGGCCAAGTCGAGGAGCGACACGTCCACGCGCGCCTCGTCCCAGTCGAGGAAGCCGACGCGGCCCCGCTCGAGGCGGATGTTGCCCGCGCCGGGATCGCCGTGGACCACGCTCCGCGGCTCGCCGGCCAGCTCCGCCCAGGCCGCCCGGCAGGCACGAACTGCCTCGGGCGGCATCAGGTCGAGCCGCACGTCCCCGCCGGCCGTCGCCTCCAGCAGCTCCAGGGTGGAGCGGAAGCCGGGACGCTGCGGCCAGCCGGCGGTGAGCGCGTGCAGGCGTCGCAGCTCCGCCGCCACGGCGCGCCAGTCGTCCGCGCCGGCAGGCGGATCCCCGTCGAGCCAGCTCAGCACGACCAGGGTGCCGTCGCGCCGCGCCCCGGCGGCGGTGCGGATGACCTCGGGGACGCGGCAGCCGGCGCGCAGCAGGAACTCGAGCAGGTCGAGCTCCCAGTCGAGGGCGGCCGGCGGGCGGCGCGACCAGCGAGCCACTGCGCGTCGCCCCCGCACCCGCACCCCCCGGACGGCTTTGCGCATGCCCCCACCCGGCGCCGCCCCGACCACGGCGTCGGAATCCCAGGGGGCGAGCGCCCGCGCCAGGCGTGCCGCCAGCAGGGCGCCTGGCGCCTGCTCCGGTCGGGGAACGGGTGGGTCTAATCGCTCTGCCATCGTCGGCGCTGGTCTCCATGATGGTGGTCGCGGCGGGGTCGTCCGCCGAGCGGCCGGAGCGCCGATTTTCGTCCCCGGCGGCCCCTTGGTAGAATACAGGGGGCGCGCCGTGCCGGCGTGCGCGGTCGCAGGGCCGGGGACGCGGCCGAGCCACGGCGCCCACGCTTGTCGGCGACCGGCCGCCGTGGGGACCGCGCGGCCGGCTGTGGGGCAGGTCGTCGGCCAGGCGCCCGGCGCCGGGCGCGATGGTGCCGCTCGGCGTGGCAGCCCTCAGCAGATTGACAGCCCCGGCAGCGTCGCGCAGCATGAACAGAATGCGCTCGGCGGCGCGGGCCGACCGGGGTATCTACGAGGTCCGGAAGGAGACCGGGTTGAGTTCCCTACAGCAGTTGGGCGGCACTGTTGCGTTTGCCGCTGAGACCCTCACGATCGACACGCCGGGCGCGCCCGAGTTCATTGACCTCACCGCTGAGGTCATGCGCGTGGTCGCCCAGTCGGGGGTGCGCACGGGGCAGGTGACGGTCTTCTCCCGCCACACCACGGCCGCGATCAAGATCAACGAGGCGGAGCCGCTGCTGCTGGCCGACATGCGCGACTTCCTCAGCCGCATCGCACCGCCCGACGCCCTCTACCGCCACAACGACTTCGACGTGCGCACCGTCAACATGTGCGAGGGCGAGTGCGCCAACGGCCACGCGCACTGTCAGCACCTGCTCCTCTCCACCAGCGAGACGATCCCCGTCGTCGACGGACAGCTCATGCTGGGCATCTGGCAGCGCATCTTCCTGGTCGAGCTCGACCGCGCGCGCCCGCGCCAGGTGGTCGTCCAGGTCGTCGGCGGGCGGTAGGGTGGTGGTTGCGCTGATCAAGCGGGCAGGCTGCCGTGGCGTGGCGAGTGGTCCCGCCCGCGCCGCCGTCGCACCCCCCGTCCGCCGGGCTGAGGACTGAAACGTGGATGCTCCTGTTTCCCAGAGCGCGTCGTCGCCCAGCGGGCAGGCGGTCGGCGAGCGGCGGCGCCTGGCAATTCTCGGCTGCACCGGGTCGGTCGGGCGCCAGACGCTCGACGTCGTCGCGGCGTTCCCCAACCGCTTCGCGGTCGTCGGCCTGGCCGCGCGCACCGACTCGGAGGCGTTGCGGGCGCAGGCTGTGCGCTTCGGCATCGAGCGCCCGGTCGCCTTCGAGCGCGACGGGGCCGCCGCGCTCGTCGACCTGGTCACCGATCCGCGGGTCGACCTCGTCGTCGCGGCCAGCAGCGGCTACGGCGCGCTCGCGCCGACCCTGGCCGCGCTCCAGGCCGGCAAGACGGTTGCCCTCGCCAACAAGGAAGTGCTGGTGGCGGCTGGTGAGCTGGTGATGGCCGAGGTGTCGCGCGGCCGCGGCAGCCTGGTGCCCGTCGACAGCGAGCACGCCGCGATCTGGCAGTGCCTGGCGGGTCAGTTGCTGGCTGAGCATGGCACGGCCCGGATCGGGCAGCCACCCCGTTCGCTCCGGCGCCTCATCCTGACGGCGTCGGGCGGCCCGTTCCGGACGCTGCCGCCCTCCGAGCTGGCGCGGGCGACCGCGCGCGCCGCGCTCGAGCACCCGACCTGGTCGATGGGAAACAAGGTCACGATCGACTCGGCGACGCTGATGAACAAGGGGTTCGAGGTAATCGAGGCGCGCTGGCTGTTCGGGGCAGAACTCGATCAGATCGAGGTCGTGGTCCACCCGCAGAGCGTCGTCCACTCGCTGGTCGAGTTCGCCGACGGCTCCTGCCTGGCCCAGCTTGCCAGCCCTGACATGCGGCTGCCGATCCAGCAGGCGCTGTTCTGGCCCGAGCGGCCGCCCGCGCCCTGGCCGCGCCTCGACTGGGCGACGGCACGCACCCTCCACTTCGAGCCGCCCGACACCGAGCGCTTTCCGTGCTTGCGCCTCGCCTACGCTGCCGCCCGGCGCGGCGGGCTCGTGCCGGCCGCCCTGATCGGCGCCGACGAGGAGGCGGTGCGCCTCTTCCTGACCGGCCGGATCGGCTTCCTCGATGTGCCACGGCTGCTGGAGCGGGTGGTCGAGGAGGCGCCGCATGACGCCGTGCGCGACGTCGAGCTGGCGACCGAGGTTGCGCTCTGGGGCGGTCGCCGCGTCGCCGAACTCGCCAAGGCGCTCCCACCACCCAGCCACGAGCCGGGCGCGCTGCCCCGGCTGGAGCGCGATCCCTCCGCGAGTTGACGGTGTGCGGCAGCCCGGGGATGATGGAGGTTGCGGTCATGACGCGGGGTGCGGTTGACGGGCTGCAGCCCGCGCGATCGTCCTCGCCCCCGCAGGGGGCTTCGCACTCTGAGCCCGGGGGTGATGGAGGTTGCGGAATTAATGCGGGGAATGCGGGCGGCGGCTGAAGCGCGCGCGAAGCGACGCGTCCGCCGCGTCGGCCGCGTTCGCCCGGGATGAGCCGCGAGCACCACCCACAGCGGCGCCGCCCGTTTCGTCCGCCCGGCCGCTCGGGGGTTCACCCCCGGGCCGCCGGGCGGACGCGGCCGACGCGTCCCGTCGCGCCGGCTTGGGCCCGCCGATCGCATTCCCCGCGTTGGTTCCGCAACCTCCATCACCCCCGGATGTCGCCGCCTCGCTGATCGATTGGAAGTCTCACCGCCCCGCCGTCGCAACGAGCACCTCGACGGCGTCGCCGACGCGCAGCACGCCGGGCGCGGCGTGGATGACGTTTTGGCCGAAGAGGATGCCCAGATCGCTGTCGCGGTAGGTGGCAAGCGTGCGCAAGGGCTCCTTGCCGCGGCGGGCCGTCTCCTGGTCGGTCATTGGGATGGCGCAGCGAGGGCAGGGCTTCACGCCGTAGGCGAGCACCTCCCCGATCCGCAGCGTGTCCCACTCGTCCTCGGCGTAGGGCGCGCAACCGCGCACGACGATGTTCGGTCGGAAGCGGTTCATGGGCAGAGGCTCGGGCAGGCGCCGGTTGAGGTCCTGGAGCGACGCCTCGGAGATCAGCAGGAGCGGGTAGCCGTCGGCGAACGCCACCTGGTCGCGCTCCGAGCGGGCATAGGCGGGGTTGACGTGCCGGACGTGGTCGTCGGCGAAGCGCACGAGGCGACAGCGGTGTCCCAGGAAGTCGCTCAACCAGGCGGCGGCGGCGTCGCCCTGGTCCAGCGCCGGGCACGTGTCGCGCCAGATCGTCACCGCGCGCACCGCTCCGCCCCCGCCGTAGGGCAGCCTGAGCGGCGGGAGCCCGGGCGCCTCCAGGTGGAGCGCGTCGTCGGCCAGGGTCGGGCGGATGAGCGCCAGGCGGGGCACCTCGCGCTGGGTCAGGAACCGGCTCGCATCGTCCACCACCAGCCACTCACGGTCGTGGACAATGCCGCGCGCGTCGAGCGTCGCCTGCTCGAGCGCAATGCCCCGGCACGACTTGACCGGGTAGACGTAGAGGCCCGTGACGATCGGCTGCGCGCTGTCCATGCCGGGCTACCCCGCCTGGCCGTGGCGACCGACCGGGTTGCGCAGCGTCCCCAGCCCGTCGATCGTGATCTCCACCTCGTCGCCCGCTTCGAGCGTGAAGTCGTCCGGCGGGACGATCCCCGTGCCGGTGAGCAAGATGCAGCCGTCGGGGAAGGCGTTGTCGCGGAAGAGGTAGGCGATCAGCTCGTCGAGCGGCCGGACGATCTCGCTCGTCGAGGTGGCGCCGCGGAAGACCTCGGTGCCCCCGCGCCGGATCGCGCAGGTGATCGTGAGGCGCAGGGGGTCAAGACCGCTGCCCTCGGCCAGCACGATCGCCGGCCCGAGCGCGCAGGAGCGGTCCCACAGCTTGGCCTGGGGTAGATAGAGCGGGTTCTCGCCCTCGATGTCGCGCGAACTGAGGTCGTTGCCGATCGTGTAGCCGACGACCTCGCCGTGGCGGTTGGCGACGACGCCGAGCTCGGGCTCGGGCACGTTCCAGCGCGCGTCGCTGCGCAGCATGATCGCCTCACCGGGCCCGACCACACGGTGCGGCGTCGCCTTGAGGAAAATCTCCGGCCGCGCGGCGTCGTAGACACGGTCGTAGATGCTGGCCTCGGTCGACTCGGCCATGCGGGCGTCGCGGCTGCGCCGGTAGGTCACGCCGGCCGCCCACACCTCCTGGCGGTCGATGGGCGCGGTGAGGCGCGCCCGGTCGACGCGCCCGGCGCTGCTCAGCGCCCACTCGAGGCGCCGGCCGATCTCGGCGCGGGGCAGCCCCAGCAGGGCGGCGAGGGTTGGCAGGTCGCTGCGCGACAGGTCGGCCAGCGCGTCGCCCTGCTCGACCGCGAGATAGCGGTTGCCGTCGATACCGGTGAAAACGCCGAGCCGCGTCGCCATCGTCAACCCTCCTGCCCCCTCCGGGCCTCCCCACTCGGTCCGGCAGGCGCACGGACCAGGTCGTCCCCGGGCCGCCCGCTTGGGCTGGTCGGCGCCGGGTGTGTTAATCGATCATGCCGGGCAGGGGCTCGATCGTCATGCGCTTCTGGTCGAGGTCGACCGACTTGATCACCGACTCGATCGCGGGGATGAGCGCTTCGCCCCCACCCACGCGCTTCACGATGTAGACGTCGTTGCTGCCCGTTTCCAGGATCTGGGCGAGCGTGCCGACGTGCTCGCCGCGGGTGGTCCAGACGTCGAGGCCGATGAGCTGGTGCCAGTACCACGTGCCCTCGGGGGGCGGCACGGCGTCGTGGATGTGGACGTGGACCGCCTGGCGCCTGAGTGGTTCGGCGGCCTCGGGCGAGTCGATCCCGGCTAGCTTGAGCACGGCGAAGCGGCCGTGCGGCCGACCCCGCTCGACGTCGTAGGGCACGAGGTCATCTCCGAGGTAGACGCGCCGCAGGCGCCGGAAGCGCTCGGGGTAGTCGGTGTCGACGACCAGCTTCACCTCGCCCTTGAGACCCCAGGGCCCGGCGACGTGTCCGATGACGAGGTGGGTGACGGCATCGGGGTCGGCGGGCGACGTCTCGGCCGCGCCGACAGCCCCGGCGCCCCCGTCCGTCGTCGCCGGCTGCGGCGCCTCTCGGCGGGGATAGCGCCGGCGCAGACGCCGGACGGGTCGCTCTCCACCAGCCTCAGGGGTCAACGCTGCGCTGCTCCGAACGGTGTCGATCCGTACCCGCGCTCGCGGCTCAGCGGATTTCGAGGATCGCGCGCTTGCCCTGGCGGGCGGCGCCGACGCGGATGAGGTCGCGCATCGCCTTGGCGATGCGCCCCTCGCGGCCGATCACCTTGCCGCGCTCCGCCTCCGGCACGATCAACCGAAGCACCATCAAGTCGGAGGCGTTGCCGCGCAACTGCTCGACGCGCACGGAGCTCGGGTTCTCCACCAGGCTCTTGGCGATGTACTCGACCAGGTCTCGCATCTCCCCCTCGCCTCCGGGCCCGCCGTCGGCCGGCGTGTGCCCGCTCCTGATCGGTGTCCTAGGTGGGATTCAGCGGCTCGCCGACGGCCACCGGCGCCTCGTCCGGACCGGCAGGAGCGCTCGGGACCACCGACGACGCGGGGGCCGGAGCGGGTGCGCCGGTCGAGGCTGCCGCCTCCGTCGTAGTCGTCTGAGCGGTGGTGGCGGTGGCCGTGTCGAGCGCCTGGCCGCTCTTCATGGCGGTCCAGCGGTCGAGGACGCCGACCTTGCGTAGCAGCGACTCGGCTGTTTGGGATGGGCGCGCGCCGATGTTGAGCCAGTAGATTGCGCGCTCCTCGTTCACCTTGATCGTCGCGGGATCGGTTAGCGGGTTATAGTAGCCGAGCGTCTCGATAAAGCGGCCGTCGCGGGGCGCACGCTGATCCGCCACGACAAAGCGGTAGCTCGGCCGCTTATGCGCGCCCATGCGGCGCAGCCGGATGCGAACTGCCAAACCGGGTCTTCCTCCCCTGCCGAATCGTTCCAAGCACAGCATCGTATGCTAGCACACGCCGCGCGGCAGGGTCAAACGCGCAGCAGCCCCCTCTGCCCCGGCATGGGGAGAGAGGGAGCCGCCCCCCGCCTAATTGAACATGCCGGGCAGGCCGCGGGGCGGGCGGCCGTGCGGCATGCGGGCCATCTGCTTCATCATCTTGCGCATGTCGCGGAACTGGTTGAGGAGCTGGTTGATCTCCTGCGGGGTGGTGCCGCTGCCGCGGGCGATCCGCCGGCGCCGGCTGCCGTCGATCATGTCTGGGTTGCGCCGCTCCTCGGGCGTCATCGAGTAGATGATCGCCTCGATCCGCTTGAGGTGCTTGTCGTCGACCGCCTCGGGGCCGAGCTGGCGCTTCACCTGGTTGAGGCCGGGGATCATGTCGAGGATCTGGCTCAGCGGCCCCATGCGCTTGACCTGCTGGAGCTGCTGGAGCATGTCCTCCAGGTCGAAGGTGGCGTTCTTGAGCTTCTTCTGCAGCTTCTCGGCCTGGGCGCGGTCGAAGTTCTCCTGCGCGCGCTCGATGAAGGTGAGGATGTCACCCATACCCAGGATGCGCTGGGCGAGCCGGTCGGGGTGGAACGGCTCGAGCGCGTCGAGCTTCTCACCGGTGCCCAGGAACTTGATCGGCACGCCCGTGACCTCGCGGATCGACAG
>JBHOQZ010000751.1:0-5282 GCA_042408635.1 Chloroflexota bacterium | reverse complement strand
CGTAGCCGATCTGGGTCGGCAGATCGAAGGCGACCGAGAGGCCGGTCTGCCCGTTCTCGAGGAGATAGCGGTAGCGCCGGTTCGACTCCTCGGCCGAGGCGTAGCCCGCGTACTGGCGCATCGTCCAGAGCCGCCCGCGGTACATCGTCGGCTGGACGCCGCGCGTGAACGGGTATTCGCCCGGATAACCGAGCTGCCGCTCGTAGTCGAAGTCGGGCAGGTCCGCCGGCGTAACCAGCCGGTCGACCGTCAGGCCGGAGAGGGTGACGCCCGCCTCGGGCCGCTCGGGGAAGCGCCGCAGCGCGGGCTCGACCGTCTCGCGCTCCCACCGCGCCTTCGCCGCCGCGATCCGCTCCAGCTTGAGGCGTGCCAGGGGCGTCGCGCCACCCTTTGCACCGTCAGGGCCTCCCGCCGTGGCCGGCCCCGTCCGCGCATCGATCGTCATCCCTGCCCTCCTGCCAACCCCGGACCGGCAGCCTGGCGCTACTGCATCGGGTCAACAACCGGCCGTTTCGCCCTCCATTGTAGCAGCGGCGCCGTAGCCGCCGATCAGGCGTGCGGCATGCCGGGTGCCTCCGCGTGTGTCACAATGAGGCAAGCACCTTTCGGCGCGGGCCCCACCGGCTGCGTCGACGCCGCGCTCGGGCGCGTTTCGGGCAGCTCAGGGTGGCAGGCATGTCGGGGATCCACCGCCTCATCGCCGTCGGCGCGCTCGTCCTCGCCCTCCTCGCGCCCGGTCCGCCCGGCCGCTCAGCGCCGGGCACGGTCGTCGTGGCCAACCTGTCCCCGTTTCCGGCCGACTGCGGCAATCCCGTCGGCGGCGGGCGACTCTACCACCACAGCGCCGTCGAGCCCTATCTCGTCGTAGACCCGCGCGACCCGAATCACCTCGTGGGCATCTGGCAGCAGGATCGCTGGTTGGATCGCGGCGCGAACGCGGTGCGCGTCGGCGTCTCGCGCGACGGCGGGGTGAGCTGGACGCTCGTCTCGCCGGCCCTGACGGGCTGCGCCGGCGGAGGCCTCGACCGGGTCAGCGATCCCTGGCTCGCCTTCATCCCTAGCGGGGACCTCTACCTCGGCGCGATCCTCCTCGATCGCGGGAGCGATCGCCGCGTCATCGGGGTTGCCCGTTCAGGCGACGGCGGGCTGACCTGGTCTGCGCCCGAGTTCCCGCTGGCGATGGAGGGGGCCCGCGTGCGGGCGCCGGGCGGCGACCGGTCCGTCCGCACCGGGCCGCTGGTGGCCGTGGCGCTCGGCGGCGCGACCGGCGCGCTCTACCTCGCCTAGCAGGACGCGCGGTTCGATGGCGGGCGCGTCGACCGGATCGTCGTCGCGACCTCGCTCGATGGCGGCCGGACCTGGAGCGAGCCGATCGGGGTCAGCCGGGCGGCGGAAGGCGTGGCCGCGTTCGTGCCCGCTGTCGCGACGCTGGCGGACGGGACGGTCGGCGTCGCCTACTACGCCTTCCTCGACCCGGCCGACGGCACGCTGGCCGACTACCGTCTCGCGCGCTGCCGCGCCGCCTGCACCGACCCGGCGAACTGGGTCGAAGGTCCACTCGTGGGCCCGTTCGACCTGGCCCACGCCCCCGTCCAGCCGCGGCCTCTTCCTGGGCGACTACCAGGGGATCGCCGTGGCCGGCGGGCACTTCCTCCACCTCTTCAGCCAGCCGGGCGCACCCGGGTCGCCGGTGCGCGCTGCCGTCCACGTCGCGGTCGCTGAGGGGACCGTCGATGCCGACCAGCCCTGACTACTCGATGACGACGAGCACCTGGCCCTGCTCGACCGTCTGGCCGGCGGCGACGCGCACCTCCGCCACCGTGCCGGGAGCGGAGGCGCGGATTTCGTTCTCCATCTTCATGGCTTCGAGCGAGAGGAGCCGGGCGCCGGCCGTCACGGCTTCGCCCGGTGCCACCGCCACGCACACCACCAGCCCGGGCATCGGCGCCCGGATTTCGCTGCGCCCGCCAGCCCGCCCGCCGCGCGGTCCCGCCTCGGCGACGCGCCGCTCGCGCTCATCGAGCACCGCCGCCAGAGCGCGGTGACCGTCGGCCAGGAGCTCCCAGCCGCCCTCGGCCGGCGCCGCCATGATCTCCCAGACCCGGTCGCCCAGGCGCAGCGCGTAGGTCTGCCCGTCGCCCAGGTGGCGCCACTCGGCGGCCACGGGCTCCCCATCGAGCCGCACCGCGAGGGCGCCGTCGGCCGCGTCGATCTCGACTTGGCGCTCGCGGTCGCCGATCTGGACGTAGAGGCGGGTCGTCACGGTCGGCCCGTCAGCGCCCGCGCCAGACCGGCTTGCGCTTGTCGAGGAAGGCGCGCACGCCCTCGCGGAAGTCCTCGCTCATGTAGGCCTGAAGGATCAGGTCCTCGCTGCGCGGCGGGCGGCGGTGGAGGAGGACGCGCCGCACCGCCTCCTTGGTCACGCGGATCGTGATCGGCGCGTTGGCCGCGATCGACTCGGCGATCTCGCGGGTGCGCGCCTCGATCGCGTCGGGCTCGACGATCTCGTTGACCAGCCCCATGGTCTTGGCGTCGGCCGCCTCGATCATCTTCGCCGTGAAGATGAGCTCCTTCGTCCGGGCCGGGCCGATCAGGTCGACCAGGCGGGAATAGTTGGTCATCGAGAGGCAGTTTCCCAGCGTGCGCGCGATCGGCACGCCGAACTTGGCGTCCGGGGTCGCGATGCGCAGGTCGCAGGCGAGGGCGAGGCTGGCCCCGCCGCCCACCGCGTAGCCGCGCACCATCGCGATCGTCGGCCGCTGGACCGACTCGAGCCGGGCGATCACCCCGTCCATGCGCGATTCGTAGTCGATGGCGTGCTGCGGGTCGGTGAAGGTCTGGAACTGGCTGATGTCGGTGCCCGCGACGAACGCCTTGTCGCCCGCGCCGCGCAGCACGAGCACGCGCACGTCGGGATCGGCCTCGACGGCGTCGCAGACGCGCACCAGCGCATCGTACATCTGGAACGTCATCGCGTTGCGCGCCTGGGGTCGGTTGAACGTGACCCAGACGATTGCGCCCTGCTGTTCGACGAGCACGTCGCCGGTGCCCAGCTCGAGCGTTGCCACTGCTCCCATCGCCTTCTCCCCCTTGCCGTCGCTAGCGGTCGCCTCCCCGATTATGCCATGCGCTCCCCACGGCCACCGCGCCCCTTTGCCCCCGCCGGGCGCTCGCTCCCGACCCCGGCGCCAACCATGGCTGGCCCGCGGGCCGCTGAGCCGGATGGGGCATACTACCGCGGTGAGCGGCGGACGCCGTGAATCAATCGAAGCGGAGGAGAGCTACAGTGCCGACACGCAGCATCATCTATTTCCAGGTCAAGCCGGGGCAGGAGGCGGCGTTTCTCCAACGCTTCCGCGAGCTGCGCATCCTCGAGACAGCGCAGACGCAGCCGGGATGGCTCGGCGGTGAGCTCTGCCGCGCCGCCGACGGCTCGCCGGTCTTCACCGTCACCGCCCTCTGGGAATCGCCCGACGCCTACCGCGCCTGGCGCGAGCGACCCCGCCCGACGACGGGACCGAACGGGATCCAGGACCTCTGCGACGAGATCTCCGAGGGCCGTGCCTTCGTCGTCGAGCACCACGTCGGCCCGCCCGCCCGCTGACCGGCGTCGCCGGACGCGGGGAGGCCCGTCTCCCAGCCGACCGTCCTGGCGCCCGGTGGGTGCGGTCGGAGGCCTGGTTCGGGAGCGGACAGAAGCGCCAGGTTTGACCCCCTTTTCGGCCCGGCGGTATACTCGGGCGAGTGCCGACGCACGGGAAAGGACACCGCAGGCATGACCGATAGCTATCGCCGGGCCGCGGGCCTCGGCCTCACCCTGGGCTTCCTCGCCGGGCTCTTCTTCGTCGCCAACCGGCGCGCGGTCGACTCGCCGCGCCCGCGCCTCGTCAACTGGCGCCGGGTCCGTGCCACCGCGGCCGCGATCGCCCGGCGCGCGCCCGACACGCACTCCGAGCACACCGCGGCGGAGTGGCAGGCGCGCTACGCCGAGTGGGTGCGCCGCAGCGAGGGGCTGATCGCGGAGTACTCCGGCGTCCGGCTCCCGCGCTCGCTCGGCGCGATCCACGTCTTCGACCGGGTGGCCTGGATCGACGCGAACGTCGAGGCGTTCGGCCGCCTCTTCGAGCCGCTCGAGGAGCTGTACGCGAGCCTCTTCACCGGCCGTGAGATCGGCAACCACGTGATGGGGCGCCTCAACCAGGCGATGCTGAGCGGTCAACTCGGCCTGTTGCTCGGCTACATGGCGCAGCGCGTGCTCGGCCAGTACGACCTGGCTCTGCTCGGGCGCGAGCCGATCGAGACGGGCCGCCTCTACTTCGTCGAGCCCAACATCGCGGCGTTCCAGCAGAAGCTGCGGCTGCCGTCCGACAGCTTCCGCCTCTGGATCGCGCTCCACGAGACGACCCACGCCTTCGAGTTCGAGGCGTTCCCGTGGGTGCGCGACTACATGAACGAGCTGCTGGCGAGCTACTTCCGCAGCCTGGGCCGCGACCTGCTCGCGATGCGCACCGACCGCAGCGCCCTGGGGGCGCTCACCAGCCGGGTCGCCGGCAATCTCTTCTCGAGCGAGAACATGCTCGAGTTGGTGATGAGCGAGGACCAGCGCGCCATCTTCCGGCGGCTCCAGGCGCTCATGTGCGTGGTCGAGGGGTACAGCAACCACGTGATGCAGGCGGTCGGGCAGCAGACGATCCCCGGCTACACCGAGATGAAGGCGCGCTTCGACGAGCGCGCCCGGCAGCGCAGCGCGGCGGACCGGCTCTTTGCCCGCCTGACCGGCCTCGACGTCAAGCTCGAACAGTACGCGCTCGGGGAGGCGTTCGTCAACGAGGTGGTGCGCCGGCGCGGCATCGCGTTCGCCAACCAGGTCTGGCGCTCGCCTGAATACCTGCCGACGCTCGACGAGGTGCGCCAGCCCGCGCGCTGGATCGCCCGCGTCGGCACCCTCTCCTAGCGGCAGCTTCGACGGCTTGCCTTCCGCGAAGCATCGGCGCCCGGGCGGTGGCAGTCTGGCGTGACCTGCCCGATCTAGCCCGTCGCCGCCGAGTTGCTCCCCGCTGCCACCGAGCGGTCAATGACTGCTATGAGCGGGAGCCACCATGGGTAGAGGTTTCACCCGATCATTTCGCACGCTGCTTGTTGGCTAAGGGAATACAAACCAAGAGTTCTCCGCCCACTGACCCAGCGAGGAGGGAGACGCTAGGATGACACACAGTGTTCCATTGGTCGAGGCGCACAATCTCACTAAGCGCTTTGTGAAACGCCCGAACCTCACAGCACGC
>JBHOQZ010000739.1:0-1244 GCA_042408635.1 Chloroflexota bacterium | reverse complement strand
CTGTCGGCGTACCAGGGCAACCTCGGGCGGATGGTCGAGACGGCGGCAATCGTTCGGGATCGGCTCGGTGACACGGCGCCGGTGCTCGTCACGGTGTTCTCGCCGTTCACTTACGCTGTCCGGTTCGCGGGCGGGATCGAGAAGCTCCGGGTGCACATGCGCGAGAACCCGGTGGCGCTGCACGGTGCGCTCGGCGTGATCGCGCAGAATCTGGCCGACTTCTGCGCGGCGGCGATCCGTGCGGGCGCCGACGGCATCTTCTTCGCTGTCCAGGGGGCGGGCGACGGCATGACAACTCCGGCCGAGTATGCCGAGTTCGCCCGGCCCTACGAGCTGATCGCCCTGCGTGGTGCGGCTGGTGGCTGGCTGACGACCCTGCACGTCCACGCCAGCGCCGGCCTCGACCTCACGCCGTTCCTGGACTACCCGACACCGGTGATCAGTTGGAGCGACCGTCTGACCGGCATCAGCCTGCGCGAGGTGCGGGCGCAGGCACCGGAGAAGGTGCTGATGGGCGGCTTGAGCGAGCGCGGGCCGATCACGACCGGCCCGAAGGAGCAGATCGTCGCCGAGATGCGTGACGCGATCGCCCAGGCCGGCGAGACGCGTTTCATCCTCGCCAACGGCTGCTCGGTGCCGGACGATACGCCGGTCGAGCTGCTGCGGGCGGCGCGCGAGGCGCTGGACGAGGTGACCGGGCGCTGAGCGCAGGAAGGGCGCGCTGGGCGCGCCGACGAACGCGGGGCCGTGACGGGCCAGTGCGCGACCCGTGAGCCGCGGAGCGTCCGAGCGTCTGTCAGAGCGTCGGCCTTCACGCATCCGGCCGCGCCGATCACCCGTCGGTTGGCATGGTGAGGACTGGCCGTGATGATGACCACCTGCCCCCAGTGCGGCGGCTCGCTGGCCGCAGATGGGCGGTGTGCGTCCTGTGGGGCCGTGGCTGCGACGTCCACTCCGGACCAGACGAGTATCGACCCGCTGTACCTTGCCGCCTTCCGGCTGGCCCGCTTCAGCGCACTCATCTCGCCGACGGCGCTGATGGAGGAGCTGGGGATCGACCGCGTCCGGGCCGAGCAGCTCCTGGCCGAGCTCGAACGGAACGGGGTCGTCGGGCCGGTCATCTTCCCCAAGAGCGGGGCGCGCGAATCGCGGGTGAACATGGTCGAGGACGCGGTTCCGGGCCAGCCGATCGCGGTCGAGGCGCAGCCCGAGCCCACCGCCGGGCGGCGCGCCCTGGTCGCCTC
>JBHOQZ010000185.1:0-7945 GCA_042408635.1 Chloroflexota bacterium | reverse complement strand
GCTTGGCCAACGCGCGCCGCCGTCCGCCTTCATCCCGGGCGACGATCATCTCACGCATCGCGGTGATCCGGTCGCCCTCGAAAAACATGTGCTCGGTGCGGCAGAGCCCGATCCCCTCGGCGCCGAACTCGCGGGCGCGGGCGGCGTCGCGCGGGTAGTCGGCGTTGGCCCAGACGCCAAGCCGCCGCACCTCGTCGGCCCAGCCGAGCAGGCGGGCGAGCTCACGCTGCTGGTCGAACGACGGCGTCACGGTCGGGATCGCGCCGAGGAACACCTCGCCGGTCGAGCCGTCGATAGATCTCCTCCCCCTCGCGCACGGTCAGGCCGTCCACCGTAAAGAGGCGGGCATCGGCAGCCACCTCGATTGCCTCGCAGCCCGCCACGCACGGCAGCCCGAGCCCGCGCGCGACCACCGCGGCGTGGCTCGTGGCGCCTCCGCGCGCGGTCAGGATCCCCTTGGCGCTGAGCATGCCGTGGACGTCGTCGGGGTTGGTCTCGGGGCGCACCAGGATGACCGGGTGGCTCTTCGCCAGTTCGACGGCTCGGTCGGCCTCGAAGACGGCGAGCCCCGTGGCCGCGCCGGGCGAGGCGTTGAGGCCGCGGGCGAGGCGCCGGCCGGCGGCCACGGCCGCATCGCGCGCGGCGGGTTCGAACTGGGGCTGCAGGAGCTGCACCACGTGCTCGGGCTCGGTGCGCCGGATCGCCTCGGCGCGGTCGATCAGCCCCTCCTCGACCATCTCGACCGCGATCCGCACCGCGGCCGCCGCGGTGCGCTTGCCGCTGCGGGTCTGCAGCATATAGAGCTTGCCGCGCTCGATGGTGAACTCGAGGTCCTGCATGTCGCCGTAGTGGCGCTCGAGCCGCTCGGCGATGCAGCAGAACTCCTCGTAGACCGCGGGCATGTCCTGCCGGAGCTGGTCGATCGGCTGCGGCGTGCGGATGCCGGCGACCACGTCCTCGCCCTGGGCGTTGCGCAGGTACTCCCCGTAGAGGCGGCGCTCGCCGGTGTTCGGGTTACGCGTGAACGCCACGCCGGTGCCGCTGTCCCAGCCGAGGTTGCCGAACACCATCGCCTGCACGTTCACGGCGGTGCCCAGGTCGTGGGGGATCTGCTCGACCTGGCGGTAGGCGATCGCGCGCGGGTTGTTCCAGGAGCGGAAGACGGCCTCGACCGCGCGGTGGAGCTGCTCGACCGGGTCGCTGGGGAAGGGCGCGCCGGTCGAGTCTTCGACCAGCCGCTTGAACTCGTAGACGACCTCGCGCAGGGCCGCGGCGTCGAGGTCGGTGTCGTGGGCGGCGCCGCGGGCGCGCTTCGCCTCCTCGAGAATGAGGTCGAACCGCTCCATGGGGATGTCGAGCACGATCTTGCCGAACATCTGGATGAAGCGGCGGTGGGCGTCGTAGGCGAACCGTTCGTCGCCCGCGAGGCGCGCCAGCCCCTCGCGGGTCGCCTCGTTCAGGCCCAGGTTGAGCACGGTGTCCATCATACCGGGCATCGAGAACTTGGCGCCCGAGCGCACCGAAACGAGGAGCGGGTTGTCGGCGCTGCCGAAGCCCTTGCCAGTCTTGCGCTCGATCTCCTGGATGCCGATCGCCACCTCCGGCCAGAGATCGTCCGGCACGCGCCCCCCATTGGCGTAGTAGACGCGGCAGGTCTCGGTGGTGATCGTGAAGCCGGGCGGCGTGGGCAGGCCGGCGCGCGTCATCTCCGCCACGCCCGCGCCCTTGCCACCGAGCAGGTCGCGCATGGCGGCGCTGCCTTCCTCGAACAGGTAGACCCAGCGCCGCGTCGTGATCGGCTTCGCCTTCGCCCCAGTCTCGGTGTTCACGCTGCCAACGGTGGGCTGAAGCAAGGGACCCCTCCTCCCGAATCGACGCCGCGCACGGCCCAGCGCCGGATTGATCGGACCATCCACCCGTACCTGTCCCTCGGCAGGACGCGTGCCAGCACGCGTGGGACTATATGAACACAGCCCATAGATGCACGCAAGGGGTCGGGCGCCGATTCGAGACGAAGTGCTCAGCCCGGTTGAGGTAAGTGGCACGGGCGGACGCCCCGGGTCCCGGGACGCCCGCCGGCCGGGCGCGGGCTGGCGCAGCGGCTCGGGTTACAGGTTCAGCTTCTCGGCGACGATCTGCGGCAGCTCGGCGATTGGCACGCGCACCTGCTCCATGCTGTCGCGCTCGCGGATGGTGACCGCGCGATCCTCGAGCGAGTCGAAGTCGACGGTGACGCAGAGGGGCGTGCCGATCTCGTCCTGCCGGCGGTAGCGGCGGCCGATGCTCTGCGTCTCGTCGTACATCGTCATGTACCGCCCGCGCAACGTCGCCCAGACCTCGCGCGCGAGCGTCGTCAGGTTCTCGCGCTTCGAGAGCGGCAGCACCGCCACCTTCACCGGGGCGATCCGCGGGTGGAAGCGCAGCACCACGCGCGTGCCCTCCTTGTCTGGCTCCTCGTCGTAGGCGTCGATGAGGAAGATGAGCGCGGCGCGGTTGAGGCCGGCCGCCGGCTCAACCACCCAGGGGAAAAACCGCTCGCCAGTCTCCTCGTCGTAGTAGGAGAGGTCCTCGCCGCTGAACTTCGTGTGCTGCTCGAGGTCGTAGGAGCCGCGGTTGGCGATCCCCTCGAGCTCGCTCCAGCCGAAGGGGAAGAGGTACTCGATGTCGCTGGTCGCCTTCGAGTAGTGGGAGAGCTCGCTCGCCTCGTGGGCGCGCAGCCGCAGCCGGTCGGCCTTGATGCCGAGCCGGACGTACCAGTTGAACCGCTCCTGCAGCCAGTGCTGGTGCCACCCCTCGGCGGTCTCGGGTCGCACGAAAAACTCCATCTCCATCTGCTCGAACTCGCGGGTGCGGAAGACGAAGTTGCCGGGCGTGATCTCGTTGCGGAAGCTGATGCCCGTCTGGGCGATGCCGAAGGGGAGCTTGCGGCGCATCGCCTGCTGCACCGTCTTGAAGTTCACGAAGATGCCCTGGGCCGTCTCGGGGCGCAGGTAGGCGACCGCGGCGTCGTCCTCGACCGGGCCGACGAACGTCTTGAACATGAGGTTGAAGCGGCGCGCCTCGGTCAGCTCGCCGCCGCAGTTGGGGCAGCGGTCGCCCTCGACGTGGTCGGCGCGGAAGCGCATCTTGCACTGCTTGCAGTCGACGAGCGGGTCGGTGAACTCGGCGACGTGCCCCGAGGCCTCCCAGACGCGTGGTGCCATCAGGATCGCCGAGTCGAGCCCGACGATGTCGTCGCGCTCGTAGACCATGGCGCGCCACCATGCCTCGCGCACATTGCGCTTGAGCTCGACACCGAGCGGGCCGTAGTCGAACGTGCTGCCGAAGCCGCCGTAGATTTCGCTGCTCTGGAAGACGAAGCCGCGCCGCTTGCAGAGCGAGACGATCGTCTCCATCGAGACCGGTTCCTTCATCGCGTCCTCCTCCTTCTGCTCATGGCCGCCCATCACATGCGAAAGAGCCTCCCGTCCCGCTGCGAGGGACGGGAGGCTCTCAAAGCTCCCGCGGTTCCACCCTGCTTGGTCATCGCCGCGCCGGGACGACAACCCACTCTCGGCCCGCCGCGCGGCTCCGGGGCGCCGTTCACCCGTCGCGCCTCGACCGGCTCACACCCATCGGCCGGATTCTCTGACGAGAGCTTGGGGCTACTCTTCCCCATCGACGCCGCGTACTCGGCTGAGGCTACGTTGATGGTAGGGTGCCGTTCACGCTCCTGTCAAGGCTGGACGTCGCCGGCCCGACATCGCTACAATGCGCTGCATCGCGCGCGGTGCGCCGCCGCGCGAGACCCGGGCACCCGCACGAGGCAACGGTTGAAGGTAGCTGAGATCATGACGTCGCCGGCGGTGGTGATCGCGCCGGAGACGCCGGTGGGCGAGATCGCGCGGCTGATGCTGGAGCGCCACTTTCGCGCGCTGCCGGTAGTGGACGCGACCGGCGAGCTGGTGGGCATCGTCTCCGATGCCGACCTGATGGCCAAGCACGCCGAGCCGCACTTTCCCCTCTACCTCCAGTTCCTGGAGGCGCGCATCTATCTGGAGAGCCCGAAGCCCGTCGAGCGCGAGCTCCAGAAGGCGGCGGCGCGCGTGGCCCGGGAGCTGATGACCGAGCAGGTCGAGACGATCGAGGCCGAGGCCGACGTGACCGAGGCCGCCACGCGCCTCTTCCGCGGCGGCTACTCGACGCTCCCGGTGGTCGACCACGGTCGCCTCGTCGGCGTGGTGACGCGCGCCGACATCCTGCGCCTGCTCGTGCTCGAGGAGTCGGGCCGGCTCGAGCGCTGAGGGTCGCCGCGGCACACTGGCCGGCCCGGGCGGGTGGTCCTGAGTTCGAGGAACGCGATGGGCAGACACTGGACCGGGCGCGCCGCCTGGGCCGAGATCGACCTCGACCACATCCGCTACAACGCCTCCCGCCTCTGCCGGCTGCTGCGGGGGGGCGCCGAACTGCTCGCGGTCGTCAAGGGCAATGCCTACGGCCACGGTGCGGACGCGACCGCGCAGGCGGCGCTCGAGGGCGGCGCCGCGCGGGTCGGCGTCGCCTGCGTCGAGGAGGGCGTCGCCCTGCGGGCGGCCGGCGTGCGCGCGCCGATCCTCGTGCTGGGCCACATCGCCCACACCGAGGCGGCCGACGTGGCGATCCACCGCCTGACCCCGATGGTGGCGAGTCGGCAGCTCGCGCTGGCGCTCAGCGCCGAGGCGGCCCGGCGCGGGGAGCGCCTACCTGTGCACGTCAAGGTCGACACCGGCATGGCGCGCTACGGCGTGCGGCCCGAGGAGGCGGTGCCGTTCGTGCGCTTCGTCGGCTCGTTGCCGGGCTTGCTGCTCGACGGCGTCTACACCCACTTCGCCAGCGCCGACCTGGCCGACAAGGCGCAGACGCGCCGCCAGTGGCGCGCCTTCCTGGCCGTGCTCGAGGCGCTGCGGCGGGCGGAGATCGCGGTCGACTGCCGCCACTGCGCCAACTCGGCGGCTACCCTCGACCTGCCCGAGACGCACCTGGACCTGGTGCGCTGCGGGCTGGCGCTCTACGGTCTACACCCCTCCGCCTCGGTCCGCCGCGTGGGGCTGCGGCCGGCGCTCGAGCTCAAGAGCCGGATCGCCCGCGTCTGTAGCCTGGGCGCCGGCGCCGCCGTCGGCTACGGTGGGGACTGGGTGGCGCCCCGGCCGAGCCGGATCGGCCTGGTCCCGATCGGCTACGCCGATGGCGTGCCGCGCCTGCTCTCGAACCGCGGTGCCGTGCTCGTGCGCGGCCGACGCGCGCCGATCGTCGGTCGGGTCGCCATGAACTGCCTCACCGTCGATGTGAGCGAAATTGAGGCGGCGCGCGTCGACGACGAGGTGACGTTGCTTGGCCGGCAGGGTGATGAGGAGATCAGCGCGGACGAGGTGGCGGGTTGGGCGGAGACGATCAACTACGAGATCCTGGCCGGTCTGGCGGACCGCTTGCCACGCCTCTTCCTGAGCGGCGGCGTGGTCGTGGAGGCGACGACGCTGCGGGGCTCGGTGCCAGTAGCCCGGCCCCGGCTCGCGGGCTGACGGCCCGGCCCTGGTCGGGCCCCGCGCCGCTTCGCGCGCGCTGAGCCAGCCCGGGCACCTACCCACGCGGACGAGCCCGTTGCAGTCATTGCAGACGCCGCAGCAGGCGCCGCGCGCCACCCTTGACATGGCCGGCGGTAGCTGCTATGCTAATGGGTGCCGCCGCAAGTTGGCGCGATGCCGGATGGTGTAATGGTAACACGCCTGACTCTGGATCAGGTAACTCTAGGTTCGAGTCCTAGTCCGGCAGCCATAGTCTCGCGGCAGACTCATGAGGTTCGCAATCCTCCGGGGCTCTTGTCTGAGTGGTCCGCTCCCCCGTGTTGACTGGCGCCGATGGGACGTCGCCGGTACCCAGGGCGGCTCCGACCCCTGCCGCGTTTCCGGCGCGTCTCCTCCGGCCGGGGTGGGGAAAGCGCTGTTCTGTGGAGTTGCGGTCGGAGGTGCTGCTTCCCCGCTGAAGCTGGGCTGTGGCCCGATAGTCGGCTCGGTCGGCGCGCTGCAGTGCGCCGCCCGCGCCGACGAGTCTTTCGACAACGTCGATCCCGCCGGCGGCGTAGATCGGCCACCAGCTGCCGCGCCACCGCGAGCGCCGCCTCGAGGTCGACCGCCTCCCCGTCCGGCCAGTCAGCCGCGAAGGCAGCCGGACCGAGCCGTTCGCGAACCCGGGCGACGAGGCGATCGAGAACTGCCTTTTCCTGGGCGTAGAGGGCGCGAGCGCAAGCTGCGCACCGCCCGGCGGGTTTAGGCGGATGCCGGCCCAGCTCAGCGCACGCACGTGGGGCACGCTCCCGGCCGCCCCTCCCTCGCCGGCGCCGCCCCCCTCCTCGGTGATTGCCAGCACGCGGTCGAGCCACCGCCGACCCTCCGTGAAGCGACCGCGCACGCTCTAGCACCGCGCAAGGGCGCCCACCATTTTCAGGCCAAAGACCGCTGCCCGATCGGTGATGACCCAGTCGAGCGCCGCGTAGAGATTGTCCAGCTCGACGTCGATCTGTGCCAGCCAGCGCGCCGGCTCCGGGCCCTCGAGCTTCGGCCGCACCGCTTCTGCCTACGCCGCGATATAGGTGGCGTCCCGTCGCCGCGCCGCCTCGGTCTCTCCTGCCTCGACCAACCACTCCCTCGCCAACTCACGGATCGTCTCGAACAGCGCGTAGCGCCCAGACGTCACGTCCGCGCCGTCAGGTTGACCGGGCTGCCGGCGGGCGAGGTGGTGTGCCGCCAGCGCCGCCAACCCCTCACGCACCGGCGCCTCGCGCTCCGGCGACGAGCCGACGGCCGCGTCTGCTGCATCGACCGACGCGGCGGTGGCGCGCTCGCCGCGGCTACATCGAAGCTGCTCGAGACGACTGCCAGGTGCTGGAACAGCCGCCGCTCCTGCTCGGCCAACAGGTCGTAGCTCCAGGCGATCGTCGCCCGCAGCGTCCGCTGCCGCGCCGGCAGGTCGCGCGGGCCATCGATCAGGGTGGCGAGCGCCAAATCGAGCTGGCAGGCGAGTGCAGCCGCGGTCGATGACGGGAGCCGCGCGGCGGCCAGCTCGATCCCCAGCGGCAGCCCTTCCAGCCGCGTCACGATCACCCGCATCGGATCGGCGATGGCGGGCGTGAGCGCGAAGCGACGATCGGCGACCTGCACCCTCTCGACGAACAGCGCCACGGCCGGAAACGCGGCCAGCACGCTCGGCGGCAGCACCTGGCCGGGCGTGGGCGTGTCGAGCGGGCGCACATCGAACACCTGCTCACCACCCACCCGCAGCGCCTCGCGGCTCGTCACCAGCGCGCGCAGGAGCGGGCAGCTCTGCAGCAGCGCCGCCAGCTCCTGTCCGGCCGCGAGTACCTGCTCTAGAGTCGAGTACCTGCTCTAGATTGTCGAGCAGCAGGAGCTCGAGGCGCTCAACGAGGTAGTCGTGCAGGATCACCGCGGTGGGCCGCTCACCGACGTCTCTGACGCCGAGCGCGCGGGCAACGGTGGGGTAAGACCACGGCGGGGTCGCGCGTGGCAGACAGATCAACGAACCAGATGCCGTCGGGGACGTGGTCGCGCAGCCGGCCAGCCATCTCGAGGGCGAGGCGGGTCTTGCCGGAGCCGCCGGGGCCAACCCGCATCACCCGACGCTCGTGGCGCAGCAGACGTGCCACTTCGGCCGGCTCCCAGCCTCGGCCGATCAATCGTGTCGGTGGGGTCGGCAGCGAGCCGAGGGTCCAACGCCGGTCCGCGGGTGCGGGAGCGGCGGCGGGCTCGGGCGCGCCCGGGGCGGCGCGTTCAGCCTGCCGCGCCGCGAGGCTCACCTCCGCCGCGCGTCCGTTCGCGGGCTCGATCAGGGAGAGGCGAGCCAGAGCGTGGTCGGCCGGCGGACCGCCATTCCGGGCTGCCCGCTGGTCGACCGGGCGGGCGGCCGCCGCACCGAC
>JBHOQZ010000736.1:0-3876 GCA_042408635.1 Chloroflexota bacterium | reverse complement strand
GCCCCCTGACCGGCGTGGCTACTTGGTAATCGTCGGGCCCTGGCTATCCATCCGCGCCGACTTGAAGATCAGACGGCCCGATTCGACAACGTAGCCGGTGATCACATCCGGCCAGGTGGCTCGGAACCTATTGTTGTCAAGCTGGCGGATATAGCGATCCTGCACGAAGCTCGGAATCTGACCCCGGTCAGAGACCTCAAGTCGGCAGACGACGCCGATCAGGAAAGCTTCATCGGTGAGGTAGGTCTCGCCGAGGTTCACGGCGAGCTGACGCAGGTATTTTTCCTGCTCGGCCGGCGGCAGCGCCAGCCAAGCCTGCGACCGCTCATTGGAGAGCAGGCCGAGCAGCACGATCGAGATCTCCTCTTCCTCGTCGTACTCGGCGGCGACCTCGCTCCAACGGATGCCGGGCGGCGGCGGCGTGAGGTTGACCACCTGGGCGATGTTGTCGTCGTTGGGGCGGTCCTGGATCCGTGGCAAGCCGGGCGTCGGGGCCGGCAGGCCGGCCGACGGATTCGTCCGCGACCCGGCCGCCGGCGCGGTGGTGGCCGGGCCGGTCGTCGGCGGGCGTGTCGACGGTGGCTGGGTCGTGGCCGGCGGCTGCGTGGTGGCGGGGGGTTGCGTGGTCGACGGCGGTGTCGTCGTGCTCGCGCCACTGGGCGGGCGCCGATCCGGCGAGACGGTGATCTCGACCGTCGTGTAGCCCCACTGCCCGGCGGTGTTGCGCGCGTAGACGTAGAGCGTGTGCGCGCCCGGCGCCACGCTCATGGTGTCCCACGAGTACTCGAAACCGGAGTTGGCGAAGCGCGGGCCGCCGCGAGCGGTCGCGACGTCCTGGCGCGGCATGCCGTACCGAGCGGCGCCGAGCAGACGCCCGCCCTGACCGGCTTCCCCGTCCACGTAGACGTGGATCTCGGCGATGCCCGTCCCCTGGGGCTGGGTGGGATCGATTGCCCACCCACTCACACGCACCACCCCTGAAACCGTGGCGTTCGCGGCCGGCGAGTCGACGTTGATGATCTGGGTCTGGTCCGTTTGCGCCCGCGCCGCCGCCGGCGGCAGCACGCAGGCGAGCGCCAGCAGCACTGCGAGCACCCTCGCGCGATTGAGCAACACCGTGTCTTCACCCTCCGCGCCTTGCGGCGTGATCGAACTTCCCCCGCGCCGCCTTGGCAGCCGTCCCCTTGTCCGAGTCTGCCCCGTCGTCTGGGCAGGGCGCGTCACCGAACCCGCCCGGCGCGGTCGGGCGTCGGTCGGAAACATTCTCGCGCCCGGCGCAATCCGCCGTCAAGTTTCGTGCCGCCGTCTCTTCGCCCCCCAGCCCCCAATCCCGGGAGAGCCTCACCTTTACCGGGGAGCCGGCCGCCTGCCCGCCGGTGGGCATCATCCGCCAGCACCGATACCTATCGCTGGTGTGGCACTGTCACGCTGCCGGCGTTAGCCTGACGTCGAGGCGGCGGCCCGACGACCGTCGCGCCACCTAGATCTCCGCTCGGGCGAGGGCGTGGGGGTCGGGGAGGGCGGCGCGGCGCTCGCTCGCCCAGGCGGCGGCCGACTCGGCCCATGCGCGCGCCGCCCGCAGTTCCGACGCTACCCGCCGCGGCGCCGTGCCGCCGATCACGTCGCGCGCTGCGAGGGCGGCAGCCACCGAGGGCACCGCGTCGGGCCCGAAGTGGGGTGAGGCGGCGCGCAGCTCCTCGACGGTCAGGTCTTCGAGGCCGATGCCGCGCGCCTCGCACTCGCGCACCAGCCGCCCCACCACCTCGTGCGCCTCGCGGAACGGCACGCCCCGCTTGGCGAGGTAGTCGGCCAGGTCGGTGGCGAGGGTGAAGCTTGCCCCCGCCACCGCCGCCGTGCGCTCCGCGCGCACCCGCAGCGTCTCGATCATCCCCGCGAAGGCCGCCAGCGCGACGAGGAGGGTGTCGACGGTGTCGAACAGGCCCTCCTTGTCCTCCTGCATATCCTTGTTGTAGGCCAGTGGCAGGCCCTTGAGGGTGGTGAGCAGCGCCATGAGGTGGCCGTAGACGCGCCCGGTCTTGCCGCGCACCAGCTCGGCCACGTCGGGGTTCTTCTTCTGCGGCATGATGCTGCTGCCGGTGCTGAAGGCGTCGTCGAGCTCGACGAAGCCGAACTCGGCGGTCGCCCAGAGGATCGTCTCCTCGGCCAGCCGCGAGAGGTGCATCATCGCGATCGCGGCGGCCGCCAGGTACTCGAGCACGGCGTCGCGGTCGGCCACCGCGTCGAGGCTGTTGCGCGTCACCCCGTCGAAGCCGAGCTCCCGCGCCGTGCGCTCGCGGTCGAGCGGGTAGGTCACACCCGCCAGGGCGCCCGCCCCAAGCGGCGAGACGTTGAGGCGCGGCCAGAGGTCGCGCAGCCGGGCCACATCGCGCGCGAGTGCCTCGGCGTGCGCGAGCATGTGGTGGGCGAACAGGACCGGCTGCGCCCGCTGGAGGTGGGTGTACCCCGGCATCGCCACCTCGGGGTTCGCCTCGGCCTGGGCGAGCAGCGCCCGGTGCAGCCCGAGCAGCCCATCGACCGTGTCGAGCAGCGCCTCGCGCAGCCAGAGCCGGACGTCGAGCGCCACCTGATCGTTGCGGCTGCGGCCCGTGTGGAGGCGGCCGCCGGCCTCGCCGATCCGCTCGCGTAGCCGGCGCTCGACCCCGAGGTGGATGTCCTCGTCGGCGACCTCGAAGCGGACCCGCCCGGCCTCGATCTCGTCGAGGATCTCAATCAGGCCGGCCACGATCGCGCGCGCGTCCTGCCGGCTGATGATCCCCTGGGCGGCGAGCATGCGCGCGTGGGCGATGCTGCCGAGGATATCGTGGCGGGCCAGGCGCTGGTCGAAGCCGATCGAGGCATTGAACTCCTCGACCAGCCGGTCGAGCCGCTTGGCGAAGCGGCCGCCCCAGAGCTTGTCGGTCATCTACTCGTCCTGCCGGGGCTCGTACTTCGGCGGCAGGATGCTGGGCGGCGTCGGGGCCTCGCCGGGGGTGAGGAGCTGGACGCGCGCCTGCGTCTGGAGGGCGAGGCCGAACAGCTTGATGAAGCCGACCGCCGCGCTCGAGTCGAACTGGTCGCCCTTGTCGTAGGTTGCCAGCTCGTAGCGGTAGAGCGCCTTGGGCGCGACGCGGCCGACGACGATGGCGTTGCCCTTGATCAGCTTGAGGCGGATCGTGCCCGAGACGTAGCGCTGGGAGCTGGCGACGTAGGCCATCATGTCCTGGTGGAGCGACGAGAACCAGAGGCCGTTGTAGATGAGGTCGGCGTACTCGAGGGCCACCTTCGCCTTGAACCGGGCCGAGTCCTTGGTCAGCGTCATGTCCTCGAGCGCCTGGTGGGCGAGGTGGAGCGTGATGGCGGCCGGCGCCTCGTAGATTTCGCGCGACTTGATGCCGACGACGCGGTTCTCGATGTGGTCGACACGGCCGACGCCGTGCTCGCCCGCGATCGCGTTCAGCCGCTCGATCAACTCGACCCCGCCCAGGCGCTCACCGTCCAGCGCCACCGGGATGCCGCGCTCGAACTCGATCTCCAGGTAGCGCGGCTCGTCCGGGCAATCGCGTGGGTCGCGCGTCCACTCGTAGACGTCGGCGGGCGGCTCGGCCCACGGGTCCTCGAGTATGCCCGCCTCGATACTGCGGCCCCAGAGGTTCTGGTCGGTGCTGTAGGGGCTTTCCTTGGTGGCCGGCACCGGGATGCCGTGCGCCTCGGCATACTTGATCTCCTCGTCGCGCGTCATACGCCACTCCCGGATCGGCGCGATCACCGTCAGGTCGGGCGCCAGCGCCTGCACTGCCACGTCGAAGCGCACCTGGTCGTTGCCCTTGCCGGTGCAGCCGTGGGCGACGAACTGCGCCCCCTCCTCGCGCGCCACGT
>JBHOQZ010000735.1:0-3045 GCA_042408635.1 Chloroflexota bacterium | reverse complement strand
GGCGGTGCGACCGGCGACAGCGTGGAGGTCTTGCGGGAGCTCCTGCGGCGCGGCGTGGACCGCGCGGCCTTCGGCACGGTGTGGGATCCGGGTGCGGTGGCGCTGTGCCACAACGCGGGGGTGGGCACCGAGATCGGGCTGCGGCTGGGGGGGAAGGTGGACGCCTTCCACGGCGACCCGATCGACGTGGTGGGCGTGGTCGAGTACATCGGCGACGGCGCCTTCACCTTCAAGGGGCCGATGAGCCGCGGCGTGAAGGGGAGCATGGGCCGCTGTGCGGTGCTGCGGATCCCCACGTCCCATGGCCGGGTGCGCGTGATCCTGAACGAGCACCGGGTGCAGGTGCTCGACCCGGAGATCTTCCGCAGCGTGGGGATCGAGCCGACCGAGGAGCGGGTGGTCGTGGTCAAGTCGTCGGTGCACTTCCGGGCTGCCTTCGAGCCGATCGCTGCGCAGATCATCGAGGTGGACGGGCCGGGCCTGGTGCCGCAGGCTGTGGCGCGCCTGCCGTTCAAGCATGTGCCGCGACCGATCTTCCCCCTGGATGACATCTAGCTGAGCATGAACTTGGCGATCCCGCGTCTGGGCACCGGCGCCCTCTGCGTGGCGCTCGCGGTGGCGCTCATCCTCGGTGCCTGGTCCCTCCTGTTCCCCACCCACGCGGCGCCGGCCGATGGCGCGGGGGCCTCGGCGGCGGCTGAGGCGGCCGGGATGGGGCGACCACCCGCGGCGCGGGGCGGGTCGGGGAGCGACCCCGCGGACGCTTCGAGCCTGGGTGGCGAACGCAAGGCCGAGCCTCACGTCGCTCCCTCGGCGGTCTCTGCTGCCGCCCCCGAGCCCCGGGTGGGCGGCGTTGGCCTGGCTCACGGGCCGGGCATGGGACCGCGCTCGCCCCTGCAGGTGCCCGGCGCGCGGTCGGCCGTGACGACGACGGCGCCGGTGAACTTCCTCGCCGGGACGTACAACCCGGCCGTCAGCCTCTTCTACCTGACGAACCAGGCGGTGAACGGGCCGGCCAGGCTGGCGCTCCTGTTCGGCCCGGTTGGTGCGCACTCGGTGCCGATCCTGGGCGACTGGGACGGGGACGGCGTGGCGACGGTCGGCCTCTACGATCCCGAGCTCTCCCGCTTCTACCTCCGCAACCAGAACACGGTCGGCCTCGCCGACGCGATCTTCGACTTCGGCGAGACGCGCCCGATCACCGTGAGCCAGAACGTGCGCGTGCCGATCGTGGGCGACTGGACGGGGGAGGGCTACAGCCAGGTCGGCGTCTACGACCCGGTGCTCAGCCGCTTCTCGCTGCGGGTGGGCGCGAACACGATGGGTGCTCGCGCCCGCCAGCTCATCCACGTCGATTTCGGGCAGGGCACCGCGGCCGGCGCGGCCTACGAGCCGGTGGTCCCGGTCACCGGTAACTGGCAGGACAGCCCCGGCGACACGACCAAGATCGGGCTCTACATCCCGTCGCGCGGGCAGTTCCACCTCAAGCTCACCCCGCCCAGGAACGGCCAGGCCGGCCAGGCCGACCGCATCGTCAACTTCGGTATCCCCGGGAGGCCGTACCAACCGCTCGCCGGCGACTGGGACGGCGACGGCAAGGCGACGCCGGGCCTCTACGATCCCGCCACCGGCACCTTCTGGCTGACGAATTCGACCGCCAACGGGCCCGCGCCGACCGATCACGCCTTCCGCCTCACCGACCCGCCGCTCGCGACCGCGCCCGACGCCGTGGCGTTGGTGGCGCACCTGCCGAGCGCGCGAGCGCTGGCAGCCGAGGCCGACTGGCCGGCGGCCGACCTGCGCGCGCTCGTGGTCTGGCTCGCCGTCGTCCAGGCGCTCTGGCTGGCGACGCTGCCGCTCGCGCTCGGCCTCTTCCGGCCGCTGGCCGACCGGGGCGGCGTGTTCGCGCGGCACCTCGGCATCCTGCTGGTCGGCTACGCGGTCTGGCTGCCGGGTAGCCTGGGCGCGGTCCGGGTGGCGCCGGTGACGATCGCGCTGGCCGCGGCCGGGCTCGCCTGGCTCGCCTGGGGCAGCGCGGCGCGCCGTCGGGAGACGCTCGCCTGGCTGCGGACCCGGCCGGCGCTGTTCTGGTGGGGCGAGGTGGTCTGGCTCGTCGCCTTTCTCGGCATGGCCGCGCTGCGCGCCTTCACGCCCGACATCGTCGGCAGCGAGAAGCCGCAGGGGTTCTCGCTCCTCAACACCATGGCGCGTGGGATGTCCCTGCCGCCGGAGGATCCCTGGCTGGCCGGCTACCCGGTGAACTACTACTACTTCGGCTATTTCCTCGCGGGCATGCTCGCCAAGCTGAGCGGCGTGCCGACGAACTACGCCTTCAACCTCGGGTCCGCCACCACCTTCGGGCTGCTGCTGTCGGGCGTCTTCAGCCTTGGCGCCAACCTCGTCGCCCTCGGCCGGGAGCGCCTGCGAGCGGCCGGGCTGGGCCACACGCCCCGGTTCGCGCTGCCGGTGGTCGGCGGGCTGCTGGCGGCCACGATGACCGGCCTCTTCGGCAACCTGGAGGGGGTGCTCGAGGCGCTCAAGCGGCGCGGCTGGGCCTCGCACGAGTTCCTCGCCTTCTTCGATGTCACCCAGTTGAACGCCTGGCCCGACCACTCGGATTACCCCTGGTGGGTGCGCGCGAGCCGGGTGATCAGCGACTACGACCCGGCCACCGGCCAGACGCTGCCCGTGCTGGGCGACTTCCCCCTCTACAGCTACCTCGTCGGGGACATGCACCCCCACATCATGGGCTCACCCTACTTCGTCGCGGTGGCGGCGCTCGGACTGGCCATGGTTGCCGCCGCCCGGTGCGAGGTCTCCGCTCCGCCGCGGCGCGGGCTGGCTACCGCCCTGACCTGGCTCCGGAGGCACGCGGTCGAGGCGGTCATCGCCGCGATCCTGGTGGGCGCGCTGGGCACGCTCAACTCGTGGGATTTTCCTGGCGGCGTGCTGCTGCTGGCCGCAGCCTGCTTCACCCACGGCCTCCTGCGGCGCACCTCGCCCGCCGTCGGCGCGGGGGTGGCCGGCGCGGCGCACGCGCCACGG
>JBHOQZ010000734.1:0-10407 GCA_042408635.1 Chloroflexota bacterium | reverse complement strand
GACGGCGCGGCGCCTGGCGAAGCCGAGGCGAGCGGCGAGCGCGCGGTGGCCGGCGACGGGCTGGCAGCGGGCGAGGGGCCGAGCTGCGCCGGCGTCGGTGACGGCGTGCTGCCGGGTGGCGTTGGCCCGCCGAGGTCGCAGCCGGCGAGGAGCAGGCAGACAAGGGTGAGGAGCAGCAGCCAGCGGCACCGGGCGGGCGCGTGCGCCCTGCTCACTCCCGGCCTCCGCGCCACCACACGGGGGCTAGCGCTCGAGGACCTGGCAGCCCGAGCGCGTGAGCGCGGCGTCGACCTCGGCACGCTGGCGGGGGAGGCCCGCCTCGGCATCAGCGACCATCGCCGCCTCGCGCGCCTCGACCTCGGTCAGGCGCGCCAGCACATCCTCGGCGTCCGCGCGCGGGATCACGACGATTCCCTCCCGCTCGGCTACGATGATATCGCCGGGGCAGACGACGACCCCGCCGCAGGCGATCGGGAAGTTCACCTCGCCCGGTCCCGTCGACGAGGAGGCCATCGGGCAGATGCCGCGCGCAAAGAGCGGGAAGTCGAGCTCGCGGCTCTCCTCGACGTCGCGCACCGCCCCGTCGATGATCGCGCCGTGCACGCCCTGGCGCGCCATCGCCAGGCTCCGGTTGCCACCCCAGAGCGAGCGCGTGGTGCAGCCGCGACCGTCGACCACGATCACGTCGCCCGGCTGCGCCAGCTCCATCGCCTTGCGCACCATGAGGCTGTCACCGCTGGGCACCTTGACGGTGACGGCCACCCCGACGACGCGCTTGATCGGCAGATACATCGGATCGAGGCCATACATCGCCCCGGTGCGGTGCATGGCGTCGGCCAGGCGCGTCGCCTCCTGGTCGGCGAACCGTGCCACCAGCTCGGCCGGCGGCCGCTCGAAGCTCAGGCGCACCCGGTTGCCCACGTTTCCCATCCCGCTCCCTCCACGCTGCCCGTGTCCCGGCCGGGGCCGCCCTACCCCGGCCGCTCAGTCTCCCGGCTCGGCAGCCGGCACCAGCACCGCGATGCCCAGCTCCGCCAGACGGCGCGGGTTCGCCACCGAGGGTGCGCCGGTCATCAGGTCGGCCGCCTGGGCGTTCTTCGGGAAGGCGATCACCTCGCGGATCGCGTCCTCCCCGGCCAGGATCGCCACCAGCCGGTCGATCCCGATCGCGATGCCGCCGTGCGGCGGCGTGCCGTACTCGAAGGCGTCGAGCATGTGGCCGAACATGGCGTGGGCCTGCTCAGGGCTGACGCCGATCAGCTGAAGGATGCGCGCCTGGAGCTCGCGCCGGTGGATGCGGATGCTGCCGCCGCCCAGCTCGTAGCCGTTGCAGACGAGATCATACTGCTTGGCCCGCACCCGCAAGGGGTCGGTGTCGAGCAGGTCGCGGTCCTCGTCCTTGGGCGAGGTGAACATGTGGTGCTTGCTCGCGAGCTGCCCCGTCTGCTCGTTGCGCTCGAACATCGGCATGTCGGTCACCCAGCAGAAGGCGATCTCGTCGGCCGGGATCAGCCCCAGCCGCGCCCCCAGTTCGAGCCGGAGCTGCGCCAGCGCCTCAGCCACGCGGTCGCGCTCGGCATCGGCCACGATCAGGATGAGGTCGCCCGGCCCGGCGCCCGCCCGCTCGGCGATCGCCTGCAACTGCTCGGGCGGGAAGAAGCGGGCGACCGAGCCCTTGATCTCGCCCTCGACCACCTGGAGCCAGGCCAGGCCCCGGGCGCCGCGCTGCTGGGCGAAGCGCGTCAGCTCATCCAGCTCGCGGCGGGTGTAGCCGGCGCAGCCGGGCGCGACGATCGCCTTGACCTGGCCGCCGGCCGCCAGCGCGTCGTTGAAGACGCGGAACTCGGTGCCGACCACCACGTCGGAGAGGTCGACCAGCTCCATGCCGAAGCGCAGGTCGGGCTTGTCGTTGCCGAAGCGCGCCATCGACTCGGCGTAGGTGAGGCGCGGGAAGGGGCGCTCGCGCAGCCGCCGGACCGCGCCGAGATCGGCCGCGATCACCTCCTCGACCAGGTCGATCATCATCGCCTCGACGAGTTGCAGCACGTCCTCCTCGTCGACGAACGACATTTCGAGGTCGAGCTGGGTGAACTCGGGCTGGCGGTCGGCGCGCAGGTCCTCGTCGCGGAAGCAGCGGGCGATCTGGAAATAGCGCTCGTAGCCGGCCACCATGAGGAGCTGCTTGAACTGCTGGGGCGACTGGGGTAGCGCGTAGAAGCGGCCGGGCTGGGTGCGGCTCGGCACGAGGTATTCGCGGGCGCCGCCCGGCGTCTCGTTGACCAGGATCGGCGTCTCGATCTCGAGGAAGCCGCGCGCGTCGAGCCAGCGCCGGAAGAAGCTGTTGACGCGGTGGCGCAGGACGAGGTTGTTCTGGAGCCGCTCGCGGCGCAGGTCGAGGTAGCGGTACTTGAGCCGCAGCGTCTCATCGACGGGTGTGTCCTGATTGATCTCGAACGGCGGCGTCTCGGCCGGGTTGAGCACCTCGAGGCGCCCGAGGTGGACCTCGATCTCGCCGGTGGCGAGCCGGGGGTTGACGCTCTCGGGCGGGCGCTTCGCGACGCGCCCGGTGGCAGCGACTACGTACTCGTTGCGCGCCTCGCTTGCGATGTGGTGCGCCTCGGGGGCCACCTCCTCGTTCACCACCACCTGGGTGATGCCCCACCGATCGCGCAGGTCGAGGAAGATGACCCCGCCGTGGGTGCGGCGCCGATGGATCCAGCCCATCAGCGTCACCGTCTCACCGACGTGCTCAGCGCGCAACTCGCCACAGGTATGCGTCTTCCCCAGCGTCGTCCGCATCGACCCGATCCCTCACCATCGCTCGCCAGGACCACGCCGTCCCGGCCCGCCGAGAATTCGCCCACCCCGATCCAGCCGCCTGATCCACCCTTGGTTTCTCGGGTGCTCGACCCGAGAGCTGGCGTCCGCGCCCGGCAGGCCTCGCCCCGGCTGGCCTCGCCGCGCCGCGCTCCGGCGCCCACTGGTCCCCCAAGGTGGGGAAGTTGGCTGGATCGAGCCATCTTACCACCCGCGGCACCGATGGTGTGGCAGGACCGCAGCTCTGGGCACCCCGCTGGGACGCTTGAACGGGCCGGGCGCTACCCGGCCTGCCACCCGGCCCGGCTATCATGACGGTGGACGGAGGAACGGTGGTGATGAGCGTGGAGCGAGCAGGGCGGACGGGAGGCGGGTCGGCACGACCCGGCGGGGAGGCAGGCGTCGCCGGAGCGGGCAGCGCGGCCGCCCAGCCGCGGTCCGCCGAACGACCGGGCGGGCAGGAGGCCACGTCGGCGGCGTTCGTGCCCACCACCGGCAGGCTGGCCTCGGTGCTGGTGGCAAGCACCCTTGTCCAGTGCGCGACCTCGACGCTGCCTCAGACGGTGCCGCCGCTCGCCCCCTCCCTCATGGCCGAGTTCGACCTGACGCGGGCGCAGATCGGCCTCTGTGTGAGCTGCCTGTGGGCCGGCTCGACGGTGACGCTGCTGCTCGCCCGCTCGCTGCCTGATCGCACCAGCGTCCGGCGGCTGTACCTGGTCGGGCTGCTGATCTGCGCCGCCGTCACGCTGCTCGCGGCGGCCGCGCCCGGGCTGCCGGTGTTTCTGCTCGCGCTCGGGCTCGGCGGTGCCGGCACGGCGCTGGCGCTGCCCGCGACCGCCCGCGCCATCGTCGAGTGGTTCGCCGGGCCAAGGCTCGGGGCGATGATGAGCATCAAGCAGACCGGCTTTGCGCTCACCGGCACCCTTTGCGGCCTGACGCTGCCCTCGCTCGCCGGGACGATCGGGTGGCGCCCGTCGCTGGCGCTCGTCGGCGGCGCGCTCGGCCTGCTCGCCTACACCGCCTACACACTCTACCGTGACCACCCTGCCCGCACCGCGCCGCCCACCCCACCGCCGCACGAGCAGTCTGCCGGCAGACGCGGCGTGGACCGCCCGCGAGTGGGGGATCGGCGCGCCCGGCCGGCGACGATTGCCGGGCTGCCGCTCTGGCGCAACCCGAACGTGCGGCGGCTCGCGCTGATCGTCTTCCTGTTCGGCGGCGTCCAGCAGGTGGCGATCACCTTTCTGGTGCTGTTCCTGAGCGAGCGCCTCGGGCTGAGCGTGGTCGCGGCCGGCGGATTGCTTGCGCTCGCCCAGGCGGTCGGCGCGTTTTCCCGCGTCGGCTGGGGCGTGGCGAGCGATACGCTGGCGCAGGGCCGGCGGCGGCCGGTGATGGCGCTGGTGAGCGCGCTGAGCGGTCTCGCCATCCTCGCGCTCAGCTTCGCCTCGGCCGAGACGCCCGAGTGGCTACTCGTGCCTCTGGTGGTGCTGCTCGGCTCCGGCGCGATCGGCTGGAACGGGGTGACGATGACCATGGCCGGCGAGATCACCGAGCGGGCGCGGGTGGCCGAGGCGGCCAGCCTGATCTACGCGGCCAGCAACCTGGGTCTGATCGTGATGCCGCCGCTGTTCGGGCTGGCGGTCGACATGAGCGGCTCCTACACCCTCGCCTACCGGACCGTGGCGGCGGCGCTGCTGGCAAACGTGGTCCTGGTGCTCACGCTGCGCGAGCGCGGCCGCGCCCTCGGGTAGCGCGCGTGGCCCTCGCGTCCGGCCTGCGCCCGGGCGCGCCCGCGCGGTGCGCACGATCTGCCACCGGCGGTTGTCCCGTGGGGCCGCCGGCCCGGTAGAATCAGCGGGGACGCAACGAAGGAGGCCAGCGTGAGGCGGTATCGGGCGGTGTTCCTCGATCACGAGCCGATCAGCCGCTCGCTCGACGAGTTCCTGCCGATCGTGCCGGGTGAGGCGTCCGGCACAGACTGACGCGACTGCGAGGATGGACGACATGGAAGACGGACGCCCGCCGGAGCCGGCCGCCACACCGCCCGATGGCGACGCGGAGCCGACACCGGAGCAGATCCGCGCGCTGATGCGGCCGCTGGTGCAGCGGACGCGCGCGGAGCTGGGCTTCGACGTGCTGCCGCCGCGCATCCGCGAGAACAGCCCCTACCTGGGCGAGTTCTCGCTCGTCGATCTGCACGGGATCGCCCGGCAGAACCGCGAGGAGGCCGAGGCGACCGGGCGCCACGGGGAGGCGGCGCTCTGGGCGACCGCCGAGCGCCATCTCGGCGGCTACATCCGCTTCCTCGAGGAGATGGGCCGCGACCCCACCCGCAAGATCGACACGCACAAGTACCTCGACCGGCCCGGGGAGCCGCGCGCGGGTGGCGGCGCCGGCCCGACCGGCTGACCCGCCTCCCGGCCCCGCCACCCGGCCGGGCGCCCCGGCAGCCGTGCCGATGGCAAGTTCGGCCGCCGCGACACCCGACTCCCATGGCCGCGCGGCCCGTCGCCGGCGCGTGGGGCCGGTCGCACGTACTCCCGAAGGCAAGACGGGGTGCCGTCCCAAGTGCCGGTCGCGGCCGTGGCCGGGGGCACCGTCGCCATGGCCAGCCCGGCCGCGCCGGACCTGATCTGCGCGGACTGGCCTCGGGTCGGCTGCCCGTGGTAGGATCGTCGCCGTGCAACGACCGAACCCGCTGACCGCCGTCTTCCCGTTCCGCACCTTCGCCGTCATCGTGGTGGTGGTGCTGGCGGTGCTGTTCGCCTTTGCGCTGGGCAACCTGATCCTGACCGGCGAGCAGCTCAACCGACAGGCCGCCACGTTGCGCGCCGAGATCGCCCGCGAGGAAGCGAAGTACCAGCGCCTCCAAGCCCGGCGGGACGAGCTCCTCAACAACGACGCCGTCATCGAGGCGCTGGCGCGCGAGCAGCTCGGCTGGATCCGCCCGGGCGACACCGCCATCGTCGTCGTGCCGGTCGGCACGCCGCCGCCGCGCCGCGAGCCACCCCCGCCCGCCCGCCCCCCCGACCCGAACTGGGTGAAGTGGGTGAGCTTCCTCCTCGGCAAGGGCGCCTGAGTCCGCCCGCTTGCGCGGCTGCCCGACGCTACCATCGACGGTGGCGGGCGGCGGCTCGCCCTGACCCGATTACTTGCCGATGCAGAAGCGGCTGAAGATCGCCTCCAGCAGGTCGTCGCCCACGCTCTCGCCGGTGATCTCGCCGAGCGCATCGAGCGCGGCGCGCAGGTCAATGGTCACGAAGTCGGCCGGTAGTCCGGCCTGCTGCGTCGCCCGGGCGGCGTCGAGCGCGCCGAGCGCCCGGGCCAGTGCTGCTTTGTGGCGCGGATTGGTGACCAGGGGCGCGTCGCTCACCACGAGGCCGGCGGTGAGCCCTTCCCAGAGCGCGGCCTCGAGTTCGGCCGTGCCCTCCGGCTCGACGGCGGAGCTGGCGACGATCGGCGCGCCGGGCGCCAGACGGGCCAGCTCGTCGTCGGTCACGGCCGGGGGCAGGTCGCGCTTGTGGCGCACCAGGATCGTCGGCCGGCCGGCCAGTCGATCGGCGATCGCCGCGTTGTCAGGGTCGAGCGGCCGCGAGCCGTCGACGACGAAGAGCGCCACGTCGGCCGCCCGCAGCGCCGCCTGGCTGCGCTCGATCCCCAGCCGCTCGACCAGGTCGTCGGTTCCGGCCCGGATGCCGGCCGTGTCCACCAGCACGACCTGGAGGCCGGGGATCGGGGCGCTCGGCTGGCCGGCGCCGGCCGGCGGGCGCAGGTAGAAACTCTCCTCGAGGGTGTCGCGCGTGGTGCCCGGTATCGGCGTGACGATCGCCCGGGCGTGGCGCAGGAGCGCATTGAGCAGGCTGGACTTGCCGGCGTTGGGCAGGCCGACCAGCGCGGCCCGCGCACCATGCCGCACGAGCATCCCGGCATCAGCCCCCGCCAACAGCTCGGCGACGCGCGCCCGCGCCCGCGCCAGCGGCCCGGCCACGTCCTGCGCCGGGATGTCCTCCTCGGCGAAGTCGATCAGCGCCGTCAGGTAGGCGAGCACGTCGAGCACCTCGCGCCGCGCCGCCCGCACCTCGGCCGAGAGCCGGCCGCCGAGCTGGTCGAGGGCGACCCGCAGCCCCGCCTCGGTTCGCGCCCGGATCACGTCGAGCACCGCCTCGGCCTGGGCGAGATCGATCCGGCCGTTGGCGAAGGCGCGCAGCGTGAACTCCCCCGGTCCGGCCGGGCGCGCGCCGTGGCGCAGCACGAGCTCGAGCGCGCGCTGCAGCGTCGCCGCGCCACCGTGGCAGGAAACCTCAACCGTGTCCTGGCGCGTGTAGCTGCGCGGAGCGCGCATCAGCACCGCCATCACCTCGTCGACGACCTCGCCCGAGGCGGGATCGACCAGGTGGCCGTAGTAGAGGTGGTGCGAGCGCGGGCCGAGCGGCCGCTCCATGCCGCCGATGCGACGCCGCCACGGCCGCGCCGGTCGGAAGAGCGCGGCCAGGATCGCCGGCGCCTCGGGGCCGCTGACGCGCACGATGCCGATGCCACCCTCGCCCGGCGGCGTCGCGATCGCGGCGATCGTATCGTCCAGCACGCTGCCTCTCCTCCTAGCGGGGATCTACCCTGACCGGCCGGTCCGAACCGGCAAGGGTTGCCCTCACCGGCACCCGGCCATGGCGAGGGTCAGCGCTTGACGACCGGCTCCTCGACCTCGGCCTCGGTGACCAGTCCGCCGCGCGTCCCCGAGGGCGGCGCCGCCCGCTCCAATCTGCTCGCTACCGCCGCGGCCGGACGACGCAAGCGGGCGTGGACGAGGGGCCAGGCGGCCAGCAGGGCGAGCGGAGTCCACTCGGCCAGCCGGATCCAGGTCCAGAGGTAGGGCACATCGGGGTAGATGTAGGCGAGGTCGCTGAGCTCGACCAGACCGGAGAAAAACAGCCACCCGAGCGACGGGCCGACCGCGAAGCCGAGCCAGCTCGGTTTGCCCCCGACCGCCGGCCGCAGCGCCAGCGCCAGGAACGGCAGCAGCCAGCCGACGTACCAGGGCATCACGACCGCCCCGAGCGCCAGGTAAGTCGCGAGCAGCGTGTAGGCGCGCGCCGCGAGCGCCGGACTGCGCGGCGGCAGGGTGCGCAGCGCCAGCCAGGCGGCGAGCGCGACGAGGGCGGCGGCCACGACCACCTTGGCGCCGGCGACCGGGTCGAGCCCCAGCAGCTTCATGGCCTGGCGGATGAGCCAGAAGGCACCGTCGTTGAAGATCGCCTCGCCACCCTCGGTCGCCAGACCGCCGAGGACGGCCGCGCCCGCCCCAAGATAGGGCAGGTAGCCGAGCGCGACGACGAGACCGAAGACGGCCAACCCGACCAGCCCCCACCAGGGCAGGAACAGCGGCACCAGCAGCAACGGCACGAGCTTCGCCAGCACCGCCAGCCCCAGCGCCAGCGCGCTCCCCGCGCCGGCCGCGGCGACACGCCACGTGCTCCAGCCTCCGCCCGACCCGAAGAGCACCCGCGCGCCGTCCCACCCCCGCCGCCATTCATGGACCCAGGCGAGCGGGTCGAGGGGTAGGCCCGGGCCGGCGGCACCCCGCTGCCGCCGGACGGACAGCGCATGCGGCGCCAGCCCGAGCGCGAGCAGAAGCGGCAGGATCATCAGCGGGTCGTTGTGCCCGCTGTGCGCGTAGTGGAGCACGGCCAGCGGGCTCCAGAGCCAGACGACGGCGCGCACGGGTGGCAAGCCGAACCGCCGGAGCAGCCAGATGAGCGCGAGGCCGACCAGCAGGTCGAGCGCGGCAGCCGCGACCTGCATCGCCCGCACGCTCTCGGGCGCCAGGCGGTAGACGAGCGCGAAGTAGACCTGGCTGAGCGGCGGGTAGGGGGTGGGCTGCGCCTTGTGGTTGACGCGCGGCCAGATCGCGCCGTCGCGCAGCGGCGCCAGCGCCTCGGCGTCCGGCGCGTAGAGGTACGGATTGATGCCGGCGGCCTGGACGCGACCATCCCAGACGTAGCGATAGAGGTCGTCCGAGAGCTGCGGATCATGGGCCACCGCCACCGCCCGCAACAGCACCGCCACCACCAGCAGCAACCCCACCGTCGGCGCTCCCGGCGCCAGCGCGCGCGGCCGCCAGGCGAGCACGCACGCCGGCAGGTACAGGACGAAGGCGACGAAGTACGCCTCGGTCGCCTGGTGCAGCCCGAAACCGATGCACCAGACCAGGAGCTGCGCCACACCCAGCGCCGCCAGTGCGAGCCAGGTGCGCGAGCGCCAGGGGCGGCCGGTAGAGTCACCGGCGTCCCCGACCCGTACCTCCCTGGCCGACGCGGCGGCATCAGCCACCGGCAGGTGCAGCTCCCGACGGCCGGACTCTGCCATCCCGGCGCGGCTCAGCCATCGGCGACCACCACTGAAGCTCCACCGGCAGGGATCCTGGGAGGAGCTGCGAGCCTGAACCGGCAAAAGCGAGGCAGGCACTTGCATGATCAACCGTCATCAGCCGGCCCACCGACCTCCGGCATAGGATCGCCCCGCTCGGGCAAGCCCGCCCACCTCGTTCGGCCGGATCGAGCGCGCGTGGCGTGGCCGCCCGGTGCAGGCACCATCGCCGGGTCGTGGTGGTGCGGCGCGGCGCCTAGTCCTCTTCCTCGTCCTCGTCGGGCTCGGTCGGCGCGGTCGCGACGAGGCTCCGGCCGATCACCGGCACCAGCGAGCCCCGGTCCTTCCGGCGCGAGCGCGGCTTCAGCGTCGCGATCGCCTCGACATAACCCGCCACGCCACCGCGCACCCGCTCGACCGTCGTACCGAGCAGCGTCGTCCCGAGCAGCAGGCCCTGCACTCCGAGCCGGTGCAGGTGCACGGCATCGGCGGGCGTGAGCTGGGGCGTGAGCGCGGCCAGCAACGGCTTGTGGACGAGCAGGACGAGCCGCTGGTAGTCGATGAGGTCGGCAACCGTCAGCCCGCTCGTGCCGCTCTGCGCGGGCGCCACCGTGATCTGGGCCGCGTCGAGGTCGAGTTCGGCCAGCGTGCGCAACTGCGTATCGGTGAGGTCCTGGTCGAGCGTCACGACCTTGCCGAGCTTCTCGGCATCGAGGAGCGCTGCGGGCATGGCCGCCGCGTCCATCACCACGAAATCGACGCCGCGCTCGCCCAGCAGCTCGGCCGCGTCCTCGCCCACCGCGACGCGCCCCTCGAACGAAACCCCGCAGGGCCGGTCACCCGCCACCCCGACGGCGCTCGCCAGCTCGTCGGCGACGCGGTTGAGCGCGTCTTCGAGCCGGTTGCCGGAGAGACGGAAAAGCAGCGCGTTGGCACCCCCGTCGATCGCGGCCTGGACGAGCCCGGCATCGGCACCGGGCAGCTCGGCCACCACCAGCATCGGCGGCACCTTCGGCGTTCCCCTGGTCGGGAAGCCGATCGTGCGCCCCCCGGTAGCGGTCTCCTTCAGCCGATCGATCAGCTTGCTCATCGCCTGCCCATCTCCTCTTCGTCGAGTCAGATAGGCATGGTAGCACGGCGCCACACCGACCGCGAACCAGTGCGCCCGCGCGGCGCGGCCCGCCGGCGGCGGGCCGAGGCGCAGCTGACACCCGCGCCCCACGACAC
>JBHOQZ010000732.1:0-10039 GCA_042408635.1 Chloroflexota bacterium | reverse complement strand
CGGCAAGCAGGTCGCCATGCTCGTGCCGACGACCGTCCTCGCCCAGCAGCACTTCAACACCTTCCGCGAGCGGCTCCAGGCCTTCCCGGTGCGGGTCGAGATGCTCTCGCGCTTCCGCTCGGAGAAGGAACAGCGCCAGATCATCGCGGACCTGGCCAGCGGAAAGATCGACATCTGCATCGGCACCCACCGCCTGCTCCAGAAGGACGTCACCTTCAAGGATCTCGGCCTGGTGATCATTGATGAAGAACAGCGCTTCGGCGTCCTGCACAAGGAGCACTTCAAGAAACTGCGCACGTCGGTGGATGTCCTGACCCTCTCCGCGACGCCGATCCCCCGCACCCTGCACATGGCGCTGGTCGGGGTGCGCGACCTGAGCGTCATGGAGACGCCCCCGGAGGACCGCCTGCCGATCCGGACCACCGTGACGACCTACGATGACCGGCTGGTCCGCGAGGTGATCCTGCGCGAGATCGACCGGGGTGGGAAGGTCTTCTTCGTCCACAACAGCGTCCAGACGATCCACGCGGTGGCGGAGCGGCTTCGGCGGCTGGTGCCCGAAGCGAGCTTCGTCGTGGGCCATGGCCAGATGGGCGAGGAGCACCTCGAGCGCGTGATGGTCGAGTTCGCCGAGGGCAAGGCGGACGTGCTGGTTTGCACGACGATCATCGAGTCGGGGCTCGACATCCCCAACGCCAACACGATCATCGTCAACAACGCCGATCGCTTCGGCCTGGCCCAGCTCTACCAGCTTCGCGGGCGCGTCGGCCGCGGCGCCAACCGCGCCTACGCGTACTTCCTTTTCCCCAAGGACAAGCAGATCTCGCCCACGGCCGAGAAGCGGCTCCAGACGATCTTCGAGGCGCGCGAACTCGGCGCCGGCTTCAACATCGCGCTGAAGGACATGGAGATCCGCGGCGCCGGCAATCTGCTCGGCGCGGAGCAGCACGGCCACGTCGGCGCGGTCGGCTTCGACCTCTACTGCCGCCTCATGGCCGAGGCGGTCGAGGAGCTGCGCGGCCAGCGCCGGCGGGCGCAGCCACCCCCGATCACCATCGACCTGCCGCTCGACGCCTTCATCCCGCTCGACTACGTCACTGACGAGGCGACACGGTTGAGCCTGTACCAGCGGCTCGGAACGGTCGACGTCGAGGGCATCGGCGCGATCGTGCTCGAGATGCGCGACCGGTTCGGGCAGCCGCCCCCAGAGGTGGCGAACCTCGCCTACGTGCTCCAGGTCAAGGCGCTCGCCCAGCGGGCGGGCGTCCACACGATCAAGACGGTCGACCGTGAGCTCGTCATCATGCTCGACCCGCACGCCCCCACTGCCCGCGACCTGCCGCCCGTGAAACAGCGGATGGATGGGGTTCGCGCCGAGCTCACGCGCCAGCTCGGCGACGCCGTCAGGGTCGGCCAGACCCAGATCCGCCTCGACCTGCGCCTGCTCAAGGCCGACTGGCTCGCCGCGCTTCAATCGGCGCTCGAGCTCCTCGCACCCGCGACCTCGTCGGATGCCGAAACGGCTGGCGCGACCGTCGCCTGAGTGCACCGTCGCCTTCCGCACCGTACGGAAAAGGTTTGACACACGCCTGGGCCCGCGCTATAGTACATCGGTTCAAAATGCGGTCGGTGAGGGAGAGGCGCGTGGACCTGGAGTCGATCATCCGCGATGTGCCGGATTTTCCCAGGCCCGGCATCCTCTTCAAGGACATCACGCCGCTGTTGAGAGACGGTTCCGCCTTCCGCCAGAGCGTTCAGGCGATGATCGAGCCGTTTCGCCAGGAGCGGGTCGACATCGTGGTCGGGCTCGAAAGCCGCGGCTTCATCTTCGGCGCCCCCGTCGCCTATGCGCTCGGCACCGGGCTCGTCCCCATCCGCAAGTTCGGGCGACTCCCCGCCGACAAGATCCACGTCGAATACGACCTGGAATACGGTCACGCCGCCTTCGAGATCCACACCGACGCCATTCGGCCGGGCCAACGCGTGCTCCTCGTGGATGATCTGCTCGCCACCGGCGGCACGTCGCGCGCCGCGATCGACCTGGTCGAGCGGCTGGGGGGGGTCGTGGTCGGCTGCTCCTACCTCGTCGAGCTCTGCTTCCTCGCGGGTCGAGAGCGGCTTGGCGGCTACCGCGTCAATGCGGTCGTGCAGTATCGATGATCGACCCGATAGGGAGCCAGATTCGCTCGCTCTGGTGGGCCGACGACGCGCTCTACCTGGTCGACCAGACGCGCTTGCCCCTTGAACTGGTGAGCATCGCCTGCCGCAGCGCCGAGGCGGTGGCCGACGCCATCCGCACCATGCGCGTGCGCGGCGCACCCGCCATCGGGGTTGCGGCCGCGTTCGGCATGGCGCTGGGGCTGCTGCGGTCCGAGGCAACGGGGCCGGCGGCGGTGCGCGCCGAGGCCGAGCGGGTGCGCGCGCTGCTGGGCGCGACGCGCCCGACCGCAGCAAATCTGTTCTGGGCGCTCGAACGGCAACGGCGCCTCGCGCACGCTCGCGACTGGCCCGACGCCCGTGCGCTGGGACAAGCCCTGCTGGAGGAGGCGCAGCGTCTGGCGGCGGAGGACGAAGCGGTCAACCACCGGCTGGGCGCCCACGGCGCCGCGCTCGTGCCGCCACGCGCCCGGATCCTGACCCACTGCAACGCCGGCGCGCTCGCCTGCGTGCGCTACGGCACCGCCCTGGGCGTGATCCGGGCCGCGCACGCGGTAGGTAGGGTCGAGCGCGTGTGGGTCGACGAGACGCGGCCGTTCCTGCAGGGGGCGCGCCTCACCGCCTGGGAGCTCGTGCGCGAGGGGATCCCGGCCACGCTCATCGTCGACTCGGCTGCCGGCCAGGCGATGCGCCGGGGACTGGTCGACATGGTGGTGGTCGGCGCCGACCGGACCGCGGCCAACGGCGACACCGCCAACAAGACCCGCACCTACACCCTGGCGGTGCTCGCCCATGAGCACGGCGTGCCGTTCTACGTCGCGGCGCCGCTCTCGACCATCGACCTCGCGCTGCCCGACGGCGACGCCATCCCGATCGAGGAGCGGCCGGTGCACGAGGTGACTCACGTAGGCGGCCGGCGGATCGCGCCGGAGGGCGTCGAGGTGAGCAACCCGGCGTTCGACGTCACGCCGAGCCGCTACATCGCCGGCATCATCACGGAGCGCGGGATCGCCCGGCCGCCCTACACCGAATCGCTGGCGGCGCTGGCGCGCGCCGACCTGGAGGTAGCCCCGAGATGAGCATGCTGGTTGTCGGCTCGGTCGCGCTCGACAGCGTCGAGACGCCGTTCGGGCGCGTCGACGAGGCGCTGGGCGGCTCCGCGACCTACTTCTCGATCGCGGCGAGCCTCTTCGGACCGGTGCGCCTCGTCGCCGTGGTCGGGAATGACTTCCCGCGCGAGCACATCGACCTGCTGCGCTCGCGCGGGGTCGATACGCACGGGCTCGAGATCGCGCCGGGCAAGACGTTTCGCTGGGCCGGCCGCTACGGGCTCGACCTGAACGTGGCCGAGACGCTCGACACCCAGCTCAACGTCTTCGCGACGTTCCACCCGAAGCTGCCGCCGGGCTGGGACTCGACCGAGTACGTGCTGCTCGCCAACATTGACCCCGACTTGCAGCTCGAGGTGCTGCGGCAGATGCGCGGCGCCCGGCTCACGATCCTCGACACCATGAACTTCTGGATCGCGAGCAAGCGCGCGGAGCTGACCGAGACGATGCGCCGCGTCGACGTCGTCCTGATGAACGAGGCGGAGGCGCGTCAGTACGCGAACACCTACAGCCTCCGCCGCGCCGCCCGGACCATCCTCGACCTCGGCCCGCGGGCGCTGATCGTCAAGCGCGGCGAGTACGGGGCGGTGATGTTCACTCCCGAGGGCTACTTCACCGCCCCGGCCTACCCGCTCGAGGAGGTGAAGGATCCGACGGGCGCCGGCGACTGCTTCGCCGGCGGGTTCCTCGGCCACCTCGCCCGCGCCGGCAGCACCACGCTGGGCGAGCTGCGCCGGGCCGTCATCTTCGGCAGCGTCGTCGCCTCGTTCGTCGTCGAGGACTTCTCGGTGCGGCGACTGGTCGGCGTCACGCCCGAGGAGATCGCGACGCGCTATCAGGAGTTCATCAGCTTCACGCTGTTCGAGGAGCTGCCGGCGCTCAGTGCGACGGGCGGATGAAGCAAACGACGCACCGGGAATGGCGTGCAACGCGCACGCCGAACGAGCCCGTCAGCCGCTATGCTGCGGAAGACGGGCGATGAGGCAGATCGGGCCGGTCAACGGTGACCGAATCGGGGCTGGCGTCCCGAGAAGCACGTGTGGGGCTCAGGACGGGCGTCCCGAGAGTCTAAGGGTGGGCTAGGGACGCCGGTCCCCAAGTTCCAAAGGTGGATCAGAGAGACGAGGCATGATGGCAACAGGGATCGGACAGGGCTACGACGTCAAGGACCTCGCGCTGGCGCCACAGGGGAAGCTGCGCATCGAGTGGGCCGGCCATGAGATGCCAGTGCTGCGCCTGATCCGCGAGCGGTTCGAGCGCGAGCGGCCGCTCGAGGGGCTGCGCCTCTCCGGCTGCCTCCACATCACGACTGAGACCGCGAACCTGGCGATCACGCTCAAGGCGGGCGGCGCTGAGGTGCTCCTATGCGCCAGCAACCCGCTCTCGACGCAGGACGACGTTGCGGCCTCTTTGGTGGCGGACTACGGCATCGCGACCTACGCCATCAAGGACGAGGACACCGACACCTATTACCGCCACATCGAGGCGGCGCTGCGCCACCGGCCGCACCTGACGATGGACGACGGCGCGGACCTTGTCTCGGCGCTCCACTTCATCGCGCTCGACCGGCTGGACGACGTCCACCCGGTGGTCGGCCGCTGGGCCCGCACACTCTCCCCGGCCGAGCGCGATGCGCTCGTGAGCGGCGTGCTGGCGGGCACGGAGGAGACGACGACGGGCGTCATCCGGCTGCGCGCGATGGAGAAGGCGGGCGTCCTCAAATTCCCGATCGTGGCGGTCAACGAGGCCGACACCAAGCATCTGTTCGACAACCGCTACGGCACCGGGCAGAGCACGATCGACGGCATCCTGCGCGCCACCAATGTCCTGCTGGCCGGGCGCACCGTGGTCATCGCCGGCTACGGGTGGTGCGGCCGCGGCGTGGCGATGCGGGCGCGCGGGCTCGGGGCGGATGTGATCGTGACCGAGGTCGAGCCGATCCGCGCCATCGAGGCGGTGATGGACGGCTACCGTGTGATGCCGATGGCCGAGGCCGCCCAGGTGGGCGACATCTTCATCACCACCACGGGCGACGTGAACGTCATCGACGCCCACCACATGGAGCGGCTGAAGAACGGCGCCATCCTCGCCAACTCCGGCCACTTCAACGACGAGATCAACATCCCGGCGCTGGAGCGGCTGGCGACGGGCAAGCGCCGCGTGCGCACCTTCGTCGACGAGTACACGCTGCCCGACGGCCGGCGCATCTTCCTGCTGGGCGACGGCCGCCTGATCAACCTCGCAGCGGCCGAGGGGCACCCGGCGGCGGTGATGGACATGAGCTTTGCTAACCAGGCGCTCGGCGCCGAGTTCGTGGCGAAGCACCACAACCAGCTCGAGCCGAAGGTCTACGTCGTACCGCGCGAGATCGATCGCGAGATCGCGCGCCTGAAGCTGGAATCGATGGGTGTGCGCATCGACACCCTGACGGAGCAGCAGCGCCAGTACCTCGCCTCATGGGAGTCCGGGACCGCCTGATCGGAGGAATGCCATTGGCCAGCAACTCGACCTTCATGACTTCGCCCAAGCTCCTCTTTAGCTCCGAGTCGGTGACTGAGGGTCACCCCGACAAGGTCTGCGACCAGGTCTCGGACGCGGTCCTCGACGCGATCCTGCGCGACGACCCGGAGGCCCGGGTCGCCGGCGAGACCGCCGCCACGACCGGGCTCGTCTTCGTCTTCGGTGAGATCACCACCAGCACCTACGTCGAGATCCCGATCATCGTCCGCAACACGCTGCGGCGGATCGGCTACACCGAGCACTACGGCTTCGACGCCGACACCTGCGGCGTCATCACCTCGATCAAGCCCCAGTCGCCGGACATCGCGGCCGGCGTCGACACCGCCGAGGAGATCCGCCTGGGCGAGTCGGCCGGCGATCGCTACGACAAGGTCGGTGCCGGCGATCAGGGCATGATGGTCGGCTTCGCCTGCAACGAGACGCCCGAACTGATGCCGCTGCCGATCTCGCTCGCCCACCGGCTCTGCCGCCGGCTCTCGCAGGTGCGCCGCGACGGCACGCTGCCCTGGCTGCGGCCGGACGGCAAGGCCCAGGTCACGGTCGAGTACCACTACGGCCGGCCGGCGCGCGTCGATGCTGTGGTCGTCTCGGCCCACCACACGCGCGACGTCAACGAGCGAATCTACCGCCCGGCCCTGATCGAGGAGGTCGTGCGTGCCGTGATCCCGGCCGGCATGATCGACGAGCACACCAAGTTCCACATCAACCCCTCCGGCCGCTTCGTCCAGGGCGGTCCCGAGGCGGACGCGGGCCTCACCGGCCGGAAGATCATCGTCGACACCTACGGCGGCATGGCGCGCCACGGCGGCGGCGCCTTCTCGGGCAAGGACCCGACCAAGGTCGACCGCTCAGCCGCCTACGCTGCCCGCCACGTCGCCAAGAACGTGGTCGCGGCCGGCCTGGCCGACCGCTTCGAAGTCCAGATCGCCTACGCGATCGGCAAGGCGCACCCGGTCTCGATCATGTGCGAGAGCTTCGGCACCGGCCGCGTCGACGACTCGCGGATCGAGGCGCTGATCCGCGATCACTTCGACCTGCGCCCGCTCGCGATCATCGAGAAGCTGAACCTGCGCCGGCCGATCTACGAGCCGACCGCCGCCTACGGGCACTTCGGCCGGGACGATATCGACGCGCCCTGGGAGCGCACCGACAAGGCGGATTTGCTGCGTCGCGAGGCCGGCCTGGGCGAGCTGGCTGCCCCCACTGCCTAGGGCGATGCTGGCCGGCCAGCCACGGCGGGCACCGGGGGCCAGGGCGGTTGGGCTGCACGCTGCGGCGGGCGGGCACCGCCGCCGACCGCGCGCCGACCGGGCGGCCGGCCTCGCCGCCACCGTGGGTGGGCACCCGGCTCCTGGCCTGGGCGGACGTGGCGCATGAGCCGGGCGCTCGTGACCGGCGCGGCCGGGTTCGCCGGCCGCTACCTGGTCGACCTGCTGCTGCGTGAAACGCCGTGGCAGGTCGACGCGTTAGTGCATCATGGCGGGGAGGCGCTAGCCCGCCTGCCGGCCGACGGTCGCCTGCGCGTGCTGCCGGTCGATCTGCTCGACGCGGAGGCGACCGCGCGCGTGATCGAGCGCAGCCGACCGGACCGCGTCTACCACCTGGCGGCGCAGACGTTCGTGCCGGCGTCGTTCGACGATCCGGCCGCCACGCTGACGGGCAACGTGCTGATGCAGCTCCACGTGCTCGAGGCAATCCGGCGGGCGGAGCTGATGCCGCGCGTCCTGATCGTGGGTTCGAACGAGGAGTACGGCGCCATCCGGCCCGAGGAGCTGCCGGTGCGCGAGGAAACCCCCTTTCGCCCGACCAGCCCCTACGCGGTCAGCAAGATCGCAGGACATGCTCGGCCTCCAGTACTTCGAGACCTACCGGCTGCCGGTCGTGCGCGTGCGGGCGTTCAACCACACCGGACCGGGGCAGTCCTCGCGGTTCGTGGCCTCGGCGTTCGCGCGGCAGGTGGCGGAGATCGAGGCGGGGCTGCGCGAGCCGGTGGTGAAGGTGGGCAACCTCGAAGCCCGGCGCGACTTCACCGACGTCCGCGACGTCGTGCGCGCCTATCACCTGGCGCTGGAGAAGGGCGCGGCGGGCGAGGTGTACAATGTCGGGTCCGGTCGGTCGGTGCCGGTGCAGCACATCCTCGACTGGCTGGTCGAGGCCAGCCGGGTGGCGGTCGAGGTGCGCCTCGATCCCGCGCGCCTCCGTCCCGCCGACGTGCCCGAGGTACGGGCGGACACGGCCCGTTTGCGCGCGGCCACCGGCTGGGAGCCGCGCATCCCCCTCGAGACGACGGTGCTCGAGCTACTGGATTGGTGGCGCGCGGAGGTCGCGCGCCGCCCGGCTTGATCTATTCTCTTTTTGCCTCGACCGGCTGGTCGAGTGGCGTGACCACAGGCGGAGGTTGAGCATGCGTGTTTTGATTACCGGCGTCACCGGCATGGCCGGCAGCCACCTCGCGGAGTACGTACTCGCCAACCACCCGGACGCCACGGTGTTCGGCACCTACCGCTGGCGCAGCAAGCTCGACAACCTGGAGGAGCTGGGGCGGGCCGGGCGGCTCAACCCCCTCCAACCGAACGCGCTGGCCTCAGGTGACCTGGCGCAGTTCGTGCAGCCGGGCGCGCTCAACCTCGTCGAGTGTGACCTGCTCGACCCGTGGTCCATGCGCGCCCTCATCAACGCAGTGCGACCCGACCGCGTCTTCCACCTGGCAGCCCAGAGCTTCGTGCCGGCGTCGTGGAGCCAGCCGGCCCAGTCGATGCGCGTGAACGTCGAGGGCCAGATCAACCTCTTCGAGGCGATCCGCCAGGCCGACATCGATCCCCTGATCCACATCGCGGGCAGCAGCGAGCAGTACGGCCTCGTCCAAGAGGACGAGACGCCGATCAAGGAGTCGAATCCGCTCCGGCCGCTCAGCCCCTACGCGGTCAGCAAGGTGACGCAGGAGCTGCTCGCCTACCAGTACCACCAGAGCTACCGGCTGCGCGCACTGACCACGCGCGCGTTCAACCACACCGGCCCACGGCGCGGCCACCTTTTCGTCACCTCGACCTTCGCCCTGCAGATCGCCGAGATCGAGGCCGGGCTGCGCGAGCCGGTGATCCGCGTCGGGGACCTCACCAGCAAGCGCGACTGGACCGACGTGCGCGACACCGTGCGCGGCTACTGGCTCGCCCTCGAGTACGGCTCGCCCGGCGAGGTCTACAACATCGGCTCCGGCACGACCCGCGAGGTTGGGGAGATGCTCAAACTCCTGCTCTGCCTGAGCAACGTCGAGGTTGAGGTGCGCCAGGATCCGTCGCGCATGCGCCCCTCGGATGTTAAGCTCCTCTGGGCAGATACCACCAAATTCAGGGAAGCGACCGGTTGGGAGCCGCGGATCCCGTTCGAGCAGACGATGCAGGATCTGCTGAATTACTGGCGCGCGCGCGTCAAGGGGGGCCAGGGGTGGCAACAGCTATAAAGTTCGGCACCGACGGCTGGCGCGCCCTCATCGCGGAGGACTACACCTTCGACAACGTCCGTATCTGCGCCCAGGCGATGGCCGATGAGCTGCACGCCAATGGCATGGCGGCGCGCGGCGTGGTGGTGGGCTGGGACACCCGCTTTCGCTCGGGCGATTTCGCGGCGGCCTGCGCCGAAGTGTTTGCCGCCAATGGCATCACCACCTATCTCACGCAGCAGCCCACGCCCACCCCGGTCGTTTCGTTCGCGATCCTCGACAAGGGTGCGGGCGGCGCGGTGATGATCACCTCGAGCCACAACGCCGGCATCTGGAACGGCTTCAAGATCAAGCCCGAATACGCCGGCTCCGCCTCGCCGGACTACGTGGCGCGCGTTGAGGCGCACATCGCGCGGATCCAATCCGGCGGTGAGCTGAAACGCGGCGCGCCGACGGGCGGTGCGAAGATCGTCCACTTCGACGCGGCGCCAGCCTATTTCGCCCAAGTCGGCAAGCTGCTCGACCTCGATGCGATCCGCCAGGCCGGCTTTACCCTGGTGGCCGACGCCATGCACGGCGCCGGCATCGGCTACTTCGACCGCCTCATCGGCGGCGGCGAGACGCGCGTCATCGGCGTGAACCAGGACATCAACCCCAACTTTCCCGGCATGGACCGGCCCGAGCCGATCGCCGAGAACCTGCCCCGCCTCATCGAGGCGGTCAAGCGCGAGCGGGCGCAGGTCGGGCTCGCCACCGACGGGGATGCCGACCGCATTGGCGCCGTCGACGAGCACGGCTGCTTCATCAACCAGCT
>JBHOQZ010000719.1:0-1282 GCA_042408635.1 Chloroflexota bacterium | reverse complement strand
GCCGGCTCCACGGGTGCGGCCGGATCGGGCTCGGGCGCGGTCGCCACACCCGCCACAGCCGCCTCGTCGGTGGTCACCCTTCCTCCGCCTCGTACTGCTCAATCACGTCGTCGGGATCGCCGACCGCGCGCAGCCGGCCCTGGCTGAGCCAGGCGGCATGGGTGCAGGTCTCGCGCACGAGCAGCGTGCTGTGCGTCGTCATCAGCACGGTTGCGCCGGCGCGGCGGAAGCTTTCGATGCGCTCCGTGCACTTGTCCTGGAAGCGGGCATCGCCGACCGAGAGCACCTCGTCGACGATCAGGATCTCCGGCCGGACCGCGGTGGCGACCGCGAAGCCGAGCCGGGCGACCATGCCGGTCGAGTAGGTGCGCAGCGGCGCGTCGATGAAGTCCCAGATTTCGGCGAAGTCGACGATCGAGTCGAAGCGCTCCTCCATCTCGGCGCGCGAGAAGCCAAGGATGGCGCCGTTGAGGAAGACATTTTCGCGGCCCGTCAGCTCGTGGTGGAAGCCCGCGCCGAGCTCGAGCAGTGGCGCCACCCGCCCGTGGACGACCACACGGCCGGTGCTCGGACGCAGCACGCGCGAGACGACCTTGAGCAGCGTGCTCTTGCCCGCGCCGTTGCGGCCGAGCAGCCCGAAGACGGCGCCGCGCGGGATTTCGAGGCTGACGCCGCGCAGCGCCCAGAACTCGCGGTGCTCGACCCGCCCCTGGAGCACGCGGATGATGTACTCCTTGAACGAGGTGATGCGCTCGCGCGGCACCCGGTAGCAGACCGAGACGTCCTCGATGCGCACCGCGATCTCCGAGCCGACCGCAGCCACCCCGGCCCCGGCCCTCCCGTGCTGGGGGGAGGAGGTCGCCCCCCCAACCCCCCAATGCTGGGGGGTGTCGGTCGGTGCGGTCTGGGCTGCTCGCCGGGTTCGCACGGCGGTGGCGGTCCCGGCCGACGGGGAGACGTCGCCGGTCGGCTCGCCGCGGGCTCGGCCGTTCGCCTGCAGGTGGGGGGAAGCCGCACCATCGGCCGGCGCCGGCTGGGCGGCGGGCACCACCTCCCCCAGCCCCGGGGCCGGCGGCGCACCCTCCTCCGTCTCCCGAGACTGGGCCTTCGTGGCCCAGCCCGGTACTCGCTCCCGCGTAGCAGGGGCCGCGGCACCCTCGTCTCCCCATGATTGAGGGGCCAGGGGGGCCGCCTCCCCCCGGGATTGGGGAAGCGGGCCGCCCTCCTCCCCCCAGGATTGGGGGGCCGGGGGGACCGGGGCCGGCGCTCTGGGGTCAGACAC
>JBHOQZ010000718.1:0-1643 GCA_042408635.1 Chloroflexota bacterium | reverse complement strand
GAGGGAGGGCCCTTCTTGCCCCCAATGCTGGGGGAGCCGGGGCTCTCCCCGGTCCAGGGCCAGGGTGGAGGGGGGCGGCTCGCGCGACCGGCGCAGGCGTGGGCGCGCCATGGCGCAGCAGCCGGGATCGGCCGGAGACGTTTGCGACGCCGAGTATCTCGACCGCTGGCTCGCCGAGTGCGTGCGCCGCAGTAGCCGGCCCCGGCCGGAGACGTTTGCGACCGCACCAGGGCGCGTCGAGGGACGTGCTACAATGCGGCGCCGCGCGAGGCTGAACCCCGCGCGGCGCCTGCGAAGCCGCACCCGCCGGGTGGGTGCCCGGAGCGGGCTGAGCACGCGGATGTCCCAGCCCCGAAGGAGGCTTCGCAATGTGAGCCCGGGGGTGATGGAGGTTGCGGAATTCACGCGGGGATGCGGCCGGCGGGCTGATGCACGCTGGGTACCCCACCCGCAAGCGGGTACCCGGCGGGTGGGGCCACGCGCCGGCCGGACGCGGCCGGCGGCCCGGGGGTGAACCCCCGGGCTGAGATTGCGAAGCCCCCGCCGGGGGCTGGGACGGGCACCTCTCAGCCGGCTTCAGCCGGCTTCGCAAACTGAGCGCGGGGGTTCACCCCCGCGGCTCCGGGGGCTGGGATGACCGCCCGTGAGCCGGCATCAGCCGGCTGGCGGGAATGCCTGGACTCTTTCCGCAGCTTCCATGAGCCCCGGACGACGGAGCGGCCGGGCAACTGGGCCGGGTCGCGCGGGTCGGCGCGACCCGCTACCGGTAACTCTTGCAGGTGGGGAGGGCTATGGCGCGGGTCGTGGTCGTGGCGGCGCACCCCGACGACGAGACGCTGTTCGGGGGCGGCTATCTCGCGCGGCGGGCGCTTGCCGGTGACGCGGTGATCGTGCTCTGCGTCACGCGCGGCGAGGGCGGCGAGGTCGGGGATCCTCCGGTCGGGCCGAAGGCTCGGCTCGGCGAGTTTCGCGAGCGGGAGATGCGCGCGGCCGTGGCGGCGCTGGGCGGGCGCGCGGTGCGCTTCCTCGGCTATGTCGACCCGATCGCCGAGATCGGCGGGCCGCTCAGCCCGATCGCGGTGCCGTTCGAGGAGTTCGTGGCCGCGTTCGAGGCGCCGCTCGCCGAGCTGCGGCCCGACGCGATCGTCACCCACGGCACCAACGGGGAGTACGGCCATCCGCAGCACACCTACACGCACCGCGCCGTCCGGACCGCGCTCGCACGCCTCGCCCCCTGGACGCCGCGCGAGTTCGTGACCTGGTGCGCCAACGCACCAGAGACCGCCGGGGATCGCCTGACCAACCAGGACGACCCGGCCGACCTCGTGCTCCACCTGGCGGGTACGCCGGAGCTCGAGCGCAAGATCGCGGCGACCTACTGCTACACCTCGCAGCACGCCATGATCAAGCGGAACTCGAAGCGTGCCAGCGTGCGCGACGCCGTGCGTCGGATCGAGGCGTACCGCCACTGGCCGATCCCGCTGCCGCCGCTCGCCCCGGAGCCGGCCGGGGCTGCCACCACGCGGTAGAGGCTGCCAACCGGTGCGCACCGTCGTGCCCGAGCGGGCGACCTCCCCGGCAGCCGCAGCCTCCCCGTCGGACACCGCGCCGCCGGTCGGCCCGGCCGGGTCGGTGGCCCACGC
>JBHOQZ010000702.1:0-5630 GCA_042408635.1 Chloroflexota bacterium | reverse complement strand
TCGTGGTCGGCGGCGCGGGCGACACCGGCGTCGAGCTGGCGGCGACGATCCAGGAGTACATCACCCACGGGCTGCTTGGGCCGCGCCCGTGGCTGGCCGAGGACGCCCATGAGGGCCGCCCATTCCGCGTGATCCTGGTCGGGCGCGGCGAGCGCGTCGTCCCGCTCGCGCCCCCGCACGTCTCGGCGCTGATCCACCGACGGCTGGAAGCCCTCGGCGTCGAGGTCCACACCGGCACGGCGGTCGAGGGGGTGGCCCTGCCGCGCATCATGACCTCGCGCGGCCCGATCGACGCCTGCACGCTCTTCTGGGCGGCGGGGATCGAGCCGGCGCCGGTGCTGCGGGCGCTGCCGGTCGACCACGCCAAGGGCGGCGCGCTCGTGGTCGACGAGTACCTGCCCCCGCCGCCGCACCCGGCGGTCTGCGTGGTGGGCGAGGCCGCCGGGGCCGTCGACGGCGTGACCGGCCAGCCGGCCCCCCCGACGGCGCAGGCGGCGGACGAAGCGGGCGCGTACGTTGGGCGGGCCCTCGGGCAGCGCCTTTGCGGCCTGGCGCCGCGCCCGTTCCGCTGGCGGCCGAAGGGGCACCTGGTGCTGCTGGGGTACCGCGGTGCGGTGGCGGAGGTCGGGAAGGTGACGTTCACCGGGTGGCCGGCCTGGGCCGCCTGGCACGGCTTCTACCTCACCCGCGTGCCCTCCTGGCCGCACCGGGTGCGCCTCGTCGCCGACTGGGCGCTCTCGGCGCTGCTCGGGCGCGACAGCTCGCAACTGCGCCTCCACGAGCCACCGACACTGGGCCTAGCGGGGGCGGAGAAACGTTGACACCGGCTTGACGGGCAGGGGCTTCCCTCGTCCCACATGCCCCACTATGATGTAGGTGTCGGAACGATCTCGCGGCGAGAGTGTGACAGAGGGTCGCTGCACCGCTGATGTCACCGCTCCGCCGCTCCGCCACCCCGGTGCAGCCGCCTCGCGCGGCGGTCGGGAGCGGGACCGGCCTTCGGGCCGGTGGTCCACCGTTGGGCTGGGACTAGGCGCGGCAACGCGCCGTCGCTCCCGGATCCGGCTCGCGTCCTCTTGTGGGGGCCTGTCCCGATCGGGGCGGTCGCCGGGGAGTTCTTCGCGGGTCAGGCGCCGGGGCGCGGGTTCCGTGCTCAGTGGACGCCTCCGTGGCAACGCGGAGGAGGAGCCGCAGCGTGAGCTTCCGACGCCGGAGCCGAGAGGCCGCAAGGTCACTCGGCTTCCGGTTTTTTCCCCACTGCCGGCTTGCCCTCCTTGCCCACCCGGTCTATGATTGCGCTCGCGCCCGACCCCTGGCGGCTGGCCCGGCCCCGCCTGGGTTCCCGGGCCGGCGCGCGCGGGCCCCGGGAACAGTGGTGTGAGGAGCAACGTGTGACGCGGGTGCGGCGGCTGGACAACGCCTTCCTGGCGATCTACGCCCCCACCTTTCTCCTCGCCTCGGCGCAGGGCCTCATGGTCCCCATCCTGCCCCTCTACGCGAAGTCGTTCGGCGTCTCCGACGGGCTGGTGGCCGTGGCCGCGGCCGCGCTCGCCACCGGCACGCTCCTGGCCGACGTCCCCTCCGGGATGCTGCTGGCGAAGATCGGCCGCCGGGCCGCGATGCTGGTCGGTACGGGCGCCTTTGCCAGCGCCGCCTTCCTCAACGGGCTGGCCCAGCAGTTCCCCATCCTGGTGGCATGCCAACTCGTGGCCGGGATCGGCGCCTCGCTCTGGGCGATCTCGCGCCTCGCCTACATCACCGACGCCGTGCCGTCGGCCGACCGCGGCCGCGTGCTCTCGACGTTCGGCGGCGTCAACCGGATCGGCGTCTTCGGCGGGCCGGCGGTCGGCGGGCTGATCGGTGTCCAGTTCGGGTTGAACGTGCCGTTCATCCTGGGGGGGTGCCTGGCGGCGCTGGCGATGCTGATCGCGCTGCGCTTCGTGCCCGATTCGGGCGGCGGCGTGAGCACGAGGCGGCAGGTCCGCTGGCGCCTCGTCGGCGGCGTGGTGCGGGCGAATGCCGCCGAGCTCTCGACCGCCGGGGCGGCCCAGGTGTTTGCCCAGATGATCCGGGCCGGGCGGCAGCTCCTGATCCCGCTCTACGGCGCCACGGTGCTCGGGCTGGACGCCGCGGCGATCGGCTCGATCGTGAGCATCGCCGCGGCGGTCGACATGTCGCTCTTCCTGCCGGCCGGCTGGCTCATGGATCGGTTCGGGCGCAAGGCGGCGGCGGTGCCCTCGTTCCTGGTGATGGGCCTAGGGATGCTGCTGGTGCCGCAGGCTCACGACTACCCCACGCTGCTGGCGGCCGCGCTCGTGCTGGGCTTCGGCAACGGCCTCGGGGCCGGGACGATGATGACGCTGGGCGCCGATCTCGCCCCGCGCGAGGCGGTCGGGGAGTTCCTGGGCGTCTGGCGGCTGATCGGGGACGTCGGCGCCATGGCTGGGCCGCTGGCGGTCGGGGCAGTGGCCGATCGCCTCGGGCTTGGGCCGGCCGCCTATCTCCTGAGCGGCGTGGGCGCGCTCGCGGCCACCACGCTCGTCGTCTTCGTGCGCGAGACGCTCCAACGCCCCTCGCCCGAGAGCGGCTGATCCGGGCCGGCCTGCCCCGGCGGCGTTCCCGGCACATGCACCGCCACCTGGCCGGTCGACGCCGCCGCGCGCGGACGGCGGTCGCCGGTCCGCGCGCGGCTTCCGGCCGAGCTCCGGCGCACACCCGCCCGGCGGCGCGGTAGAATAGGCCACCCTGGAGGGGTGAGCCGGATGAAGCGGTACGTGGTCGCGCCGTTGAGCGAGTTTCCGCCCGGCAGCCGGCGCATCGTCGAGGTCGACGGCCGCTCGATCGGCGTGCTCAACGTGGACGGGCGCCTCTACGGGCTGCGCAACTTCTGCCCGCACCAGGGCGCGCCGCTCTGCCTCGGCAAGATCAGCGGCACGACGCTGGCGGGCAAGCCGTTCGAGTCCGAATTCGGGCGCGAGAACGAGATCATCAAGTGCCCCTGGCACGGCTGGGAGTTCGAGATCGCCACCGGCCGCTCGGTCTTCAACCCGCACCGGGTGCGCGTCAAGAGCTACAACGTCACCGTCGAGCCACCCGAGGAAGACGACGTCTGGCTCGAAACGTTCAACGTAACGGTCGAAGACGGGCTGGTGATCCTGCACGCGTAGTGGGGCGAGCGGTCCGCGGCGACCGAGGTGCCGCGGGCCGGCCGAGGAGGACGCGGCATGCCGGCGAAGCCGATCGAGACGATCATCGATTGCGACGTGCACCAGCGCCTGGGGAGCGTGAAGGAGCTCTTCCCCTACCTGCCGCGCGCCTACCGGGAGGACATCGAGCAGTTCGGGCTGCGCATCCCGACGGTGGGCTACCTCAACGGGGGCGATCGCGGCTACCGCCACGACGCCTGGCCGAGCTCGGGCGCGATGGTCGGCTCCGACCTGGAGATCATGCGCGCGCACCTGCTCGACGCCTACCCGATCGAGTACGCGATCCTGCTCGGGCAGGAGCTGCGCCCGCTCACCACCCTGCCGGACGTGGACTACGCGGCGGCCCTCGCGCGCGCCTACAACGACCTGCTGATCGAGCACTGGCTCGAGCGCGACGAGCGCCTGCTGGGCGCGCTCCTCATCCCGACCCAGAGCCCGCAGCTCGCGGCGAAGGAGATCGAGCGCGTCGGCAGCCACCCGAAGATGGTGGGCGTGCTCGTCTCGAACGGCGCCCGCTTCCCCTACGGCCAGCGCTTCTACGACCCGATCTTCGAGCGCTGCGAGGCGATGGGGCTGCCGTTCATCCTCCACACCGGCAGCGAGGGCCAGGGGATCAACGGGCAGCCGACGCCGGTGGGCCACCCCTCCTACTACATCGAAATCCGGCAGGCGCGCCCGATGGGCTACCAGGCGCACCTGACCAGCATGGTCTTCGAGGGGCTGTTCGAGCGCTTCCCGCGGCTGCGCGTCGTCTTCGTCGAGGGCGGCTTCTCCTGGCTGCCGACCTTCCTCTGGCGCCTCGACTCGGACTGGCGCGGCCTGCGCGCCCAGACGCCCTGGGTGAAACGCGCGCCCAGCGAGTACGTCCTCGACCACTGCCGCTTCACCACCCAGCCGATCGAGACGACCGAGCGCCCGGAGCAGATGCGCACGATCTTCGAGTGGATGCAGGCCGAGCGCACGCTGATGTTCGCCTCCGACTACCCGCACTGGGACTTCGACTCGCCCGAGCGCTCGCTGCCGCCGATCGCCGACGACCTGCTGCGCCGCATCATGGCGGAGACGGCGCGCGAGACGTTCAACCTGCCCCGCCGCCAGCCGACCGGCGGCCAGGTGAAGGCCCAGACGCCCGCCACCTCGAGCGCCGACTAGCGCCGGGGGCGGTCGACGGGGCGCGCCGGGTCAGGTGCGGCCCGTGGCGAAGACGAGAACATAGCGGCCGGGCGCCAGGCTGAAGCCGGCGAGCCGGCGCAGCGGCGTGTCCTCGAAGCCGGTCACGTAGAGCCGGCCGCTGCCGTCGGGCGCCTTGAAGCCGGGCTCCGATGCGCTGCCCTCGCGCCCCCAGCCGTTGGTCAGGAGCTGGCCCGTGTAGAAGCCCCGCAACTCGTTCGGTGTGTTGCTGCCCCGTTCGAAATAGTAGACGAACGTGGCCCCGGCCAGCCCCCCTTGGTTGGACGCAATGGTGCTGCTCGGCTCGCCCGGACTGGGCAGCGGCCGGGCGCCCCTGGGGAGCACGAGGCGGGCGACGTGCGTGTCGGCCCGCGCGCCCGCCTCGGCGAGCGCCTGGCGGAAGGCGAGCGCGGCAGCCCGATCCCCGGTCCCGGCCGCGCTCTCGACGACATGGAGCGTGGCGCGCTCGACCGGGGCATTGGCGTCGAGCGCGACGGGGGTGGTGTCGAGCTCACCCGAGCCGGCGGCGTTGTAGAGGCGCAGCCGAATGGGCGAGGGCACGACCTCCCAGCCGGCGCCGCGCAGCGTCTCCGTGGCGAGCGAGTAGAGCGGAGCACGGGTCGTGCCGGGCGGCACGCTCCAGGTGGCGCGCGCGCCGGGGGCGGCTGCGGTCGGGTCGTAGGTCGGGTTCTCGGAGGCAACCAGCGCCCGCTCGTCGGCGACGATATCGAGCAGCGTGCTCGCCGGGGTCGGCGGCAGCGCCGCCAGGCGCGCCATCAACGCCAGATCCTCGGGGAAGGGCACGACGCGCAGCGGATAGCGCAACCAGCCAAGTCCCGCCCGGTCGGCCGGGCGCAGGAGGAGCGGCGAGCCGTCCGCCCAGAGCGGGCCCGGCCGGGCGACGTACCACGTGCCGCCGCGCCGCACGAGCTCGAGCGCGAGCGGCGGGAAGGGGCGGCCGCGCTCGGCCTGGCTGGCCTCGATGGCGGGCGACTCGACCAGCGCCGCCAGGCGGCTCGGGCTGTCGGGGTAGCCAGCGACGCGCGTGATCGTGAGCGCGGGCGCCGGGCCGGTGGCGGCATCCCAGATGCGCTGGGCATTCGTCCACTCGGCCTCGGTGGCGGCCGAGGGCGCGGGCCCGGGGGGCGCGTCGCCGGCGGCCGGATCGAGGCGCGCCCAGGCGGTGGCGTAGTCGCCGCGGCGCACGGCGTCGATGAACGCCTCGGCGACGGCCCGGGCGGCGGCGGCCTCGGC
>JBHOQZ010000682.1:0-6361 GCA_042408635.1 Chloroflexota bacterium | reverse complement strand
TGTTCCACCCGGGCATCGCCGGCCGCGTGGTGCTCCGGCGCCGACGCCCCGCCGCCCGGCGGCTGCCCGCCCCGAGCGGTGCCGCGGGCGACGAGCGAGCCGTACCCACCAGCGGGCACCCGGCGGCGACCGGGCATCGGTGCGCGCCTACGACCGAGCGACCGGAGGAGAAGCATGGCCGAGCAGCCACGCCTGACGATCAACGACACGCTCGACGAGGCCCGGCAGGGACTGGCCCGCCTCACGCCGGCGGAGGCGGCGGCCGCCCAGGCCGCGGGCGCGCTGATCATCGACACGCGCACCCCCACCGACCGCGAGCGCGAGGGCGTGATCCCCGGCCCGATCCATTTCGCGCGCACGGTGCTCGAGTGGCAGGTCGACCCGGCCTCGGGCTACGGCGATCCGGCGATCACGGGGCTCGACCAGCACCTCATCATCGTCTGCAACGAGGGCTACGCCTCCAGCCTGGCCGCGGCGACGCTCCAGCGGCTCGGCTTCAGGCGCGCCACCGACATGATCGGCGGCTTCCGCGCCTGGCGCGCGGCCGGCCTACCGATTCTGATGCCCGGCCCGACCGACCACACCTTCTCCGACCAGCGCCGGGCCTACCGCGCACCGCAGGTCGACCCGCCCGTCGACCCGCCGCCCACCGGCTGAGCCCCGGCCGAGACCCCAGGCCAGTGCCGGCGGGCCGGCGATCGGCGGGACGTGGGTCACCCGCGGCCGGCTCACCAGCCTTGTGAGGTTGGTTCAGCCGGCCGACGGGAATGCCCGCACTCCTTCCGCAAGCTCCAGAAGCCGGCCGAGGCGGCCGGCGGCCGGCGCGTCAGGCCGTGCCCACGAGCATGAGCGTGCCGAGCGCCATGACGGCGGCGGCGCGGCGCAGGTCGTCCACGCCGACCCACTCGTCGGGCTGGTGGGCCACGTCGAGGATGCCGGGACCGTAGGCGATGCAGTCGCGCACGCCGCCGATCCGCTGGACGTGCTTCTGGTCATAGGTGCCGGGGCTGGCGATGTGCGCCGGCGGGCGCCCATACACCAGCTCGACGGCCGCGTCGAAGGCGCGCACGACCTCGGCCTCGGGCGGCGTCCAATTCGGCTCGACCACCAGGCGATCGGCCAGCCTATAGCGAAAGCCGGGGACGCGCTGCGCCACCTCGCGCAGCACTGCGTCCACCTCGGCACGCACCGCCTCGAGCGGCTCCTCGGCCAGGAACCGGCGGTCGAAGATCGCCACGCAGCGGTCGGGCACACAGGGCGTCTGCACGGCGTCGACCGGCTGGCCGCCCGCGATCGCGTTGAGGTTGATCGTGGGGTGCCGGCAGGCGGCCGGCTCGACCGGGATGGCGGTCACGCGCTCGGCCAGGCGCGGTTTGAGCCGATGGTTGATCTCGGCGATCACCTCGGCCATCGCGTCGATCGCGTTGACCGCGAGCTGCGGCATGCTGCCGTGGCCGATCGAGCCGAACGTCGTCAGCTCGAACCAGAAGACGCCCCGGTGGCCGAGGCAGAGCCGGTCGGGGTTGAGTGGCTCGGTGATGACGACGTAGTCGGTGCGCGCCGGGCTGAAGTACCCGCGCTCGGCCAGGTAGGCCACGCCCGCCCAGCCGCCGCTCTCCTCGTCCACCGTGCCGCTCTGCTCGACGTGCCCAGCCAGGCGCACGCCCGCGCGCCGGATCGCCTCGACGGCGTAGAGGGAGGCGGCGAGCCCGCCCTTCATGTCGTTCGCGCCGCGGCCGTAGAGGCGCCCGGCGCGCACCTCACCGGCCCAGGGGTCGAGCGTCCAGCCCGCGCCGGCCGGCACGACGTCGGTGTGGCCGTTGAAGTGGAGCGTCTTGCCACCGGCAGCGGCGCCCTCGAGCCGCCCGACCACGTTCAGCCGCGGGTGGCGCTCGGTGTGCTCCGGCCGCCCCTCGGCCGTGATGTACTCGACCGCGTAGCCGAGGCGCCGGTAGCGCTCGCCAAGTAGGTGGGCGCAGTCGACATAATGCTCACCGGGTGGGTTGACCGACGGGATGCGCACGAGCTCGCGCGTGAAGTCGACGATCTCGTCGGTGAGCTCGTCGACCCGACGCAGCACGGCGTCGATGGTCCGGGCGGATAGCGAACTGCCCTGCATCAGCCCTCCCCCCGCGCCGCTGGCGCGGGGTCGGGGAGCGTGCGCGCGTCCAGCAGCGCGACCACGGCGTCGAGCACGCGCTCGGCGACCTCGGTCTTCGGCAGCAGCGGCAGCGCGACGCGGCGCCCATCGCGCCAGAGGAGCGTCACCTGGTTGGTGTCGGTCGCGAAGCCGCTCCCCTCGGCCGCGACGTCGTTGGCGACGATCAGGTCGAGCGCCTTGCGCTCGAGCTTGGCGGCGGCGTGCGCGAGCAGGTCCTGCGTCTCGGCGGCGAAGCCAACGCGGACCGGGTGGCGGGCGACGGGGAGGCGCGCCGTCTCGCGCAGCAGGTCGGGATTCGGGACGAGGCTGAGCGTGAGCGGGTCGTCCCCGCGCTTGATCTTCTGCTCGGCCGGCTGCGCGACGCGGAAGTCGGCGACCGCCGCGGCCATGATGAGCGCGTCGGCGTCGGCATAGACGGCTGCGAGCGCCGCCAGCAGCTCGTGCGCGCTGCCGACCGGGACGACCTCGAGCGCCGCGGGGTGGCGCAGCGCCGTGGGCGTGGTGACGAGCGTGACCCGCGCCCCGCGGTCGCGCGCCGCCTCGGCGATGGCGTAGCCCATCTTGCCCGAGGAGCGGTTGGTGATGAAGCGGACCGGGTCGATCGGCTCCTGCGTGCCGCCGGCCGTGACGACGACTCGGCGGCCGGCCAGGTCCCCACGCCGCCCGAGCGTGGCGCGCACGACGTCGACGATCGTCTCGGGCGCGGCGAGCCGGCCGAGCCCGACCAGTCCGCTCGCCAGGTGGCCGCGCTCGGGCTCGACCACGACGACCCCGCGCTGCCGGAGCAGCTCGACGTTGGCTGCGGTGGCCGGGTGGGTGTACATGCCGGCGTCCATCGCCGGAGCGACGACGACCGGGCCGCGCGCGGCCAGCGCCGTAACGGTGACAGGGTCGTCGGCGATGCCGTGGGCGAGCCGGGCAAGCGCGTTGGCGGTGGCCGGCGCCACCACGATGAGGTCGCTCTCGCGCCCGAGCGTGACGTGGGCGATGTCGGTCTCCATGCCGGGCGCCCAGAGATCGGCCATCACCGGGCGATGGGTGATCGCCTGGAAGGAGAGCGGGGTGACGAACCGCTGCGCCTCCGGCGTCATCGCCACGTCGACGGTCGCGCCGGCCTGGTGGAGCGTGCTGGCGAGGATCACTGCCTTGTAGGCCGCGATGCTGCCGGTGACGCCGAGCGTGATCCGCTTGCCGCGCAGCACGCTCATCGGCCAGGCCCCCCGGCCCCCCAATCCTGGCGGTTGACGGGGTCGCGCCTCCCAGCACTCGACTGCTGCGGCGTAGTGGGGGCGTTGAGCGCATGGAAGAGGCGCAGGCCCTGGAGGGTGAGGAAGGGGTCGTGGACGTCGATAACGCTCGTTTCGGCCATGATCTCCTCGGCGAGGCCGCCGGTGGCGATCACGAGCGCCTCGGCGCCCAGTTCGCGCTTCATGCGCGCCACGATCCCCTCGACCAGCCCCACGTAGCCGTAGATCCAGCCCGAGCGCAGCGCCGCCACGGTGTTGCGCCCGATCACCGCCTCGGGCCGTTGCAGCTCGATCCGCGAGAGCTTGGCGGCGCGCGCGAACAGCCCGTCCATGGCAGTGAGCACGCCCGGCGCGAGCGACATGCCGAGCAGGCGCCCCTCGGCGTCGACCGCGTCGAAGGTGGTGGCGGTGCCGAAGTCGATGATAATGGCCGGCAGGCGGTGCAGGCGCGCGGCCGCGAGCGCATCGACGATGCGGTCGGCGCCCATCTCGTGCGGGTTGTCGATGGCGATGGTGATGCCGGTGTTGGCGTGCGCGGAGACGACGGTGAGCGGGATTCCCGGCCGCAGGTAGCGCCGGACCAGCTCGCGGAAGACCGCTTCGAGCGCGGGCACGGTGCTAGAGAGGCTGACGCCGTCGATGTCGTGGAAGCGCAGGCCCGCGTGCTGGAGCAGGAAGCCGAGCAGCGCCGCGTACTCGTCGGCCAGGCGCCACCGGTTGCTCTCCAGCCGGTAGTGCGTCTCCAGCCGCTCACCGAGGAAGAAGCCCAGCTTCACGTTCGTGTTGCCCACGTCGATCGCCAGTAACAGTCCCGACCTGCTCACGCCCCCTCCTCCAACTCCGCGGGCACGTGCCCGATGACGACGCCACCTGCTAGGTCTAACGCAGCAGCATCAGCGTTGCCAATGGCAGCGCAAAGATCCGTGGATCGGCCAATTGTTACCACGAAATCAATCTCGGGCTCTCCATGACGCTCCGGCAGGTGAGCGACGTCAAGACCAGTGATCGTGTTGAGTGTGGCGCCGACCACACGCTCGGCGATGTGCCCAGTCAGCACCGTAAGCTCCGGCTGCTCGCGCAGTCCGACGGAATCGAGTGGCACGATCTCCTGGAGCCAGCTTGCCCGAAGACCATGGTCGGCCAGGCATATCGTGGCGCTGACGCGCCGCTGCTTCAGGCGGATTTCGAGCGGCTCGACAAGGCGCAACAACGACGGTCTCATTGAGCTGGTCCGCCAGATCCGACCACGGGACATCGGCCCGCTGATGTACGGGTGGCTGGCCTCCGCGCTCTGAGAACTACCGAAAGACCTGGTCGCGGTATTCGCCAAGCGTTTCTCCACGGAGCTGCAACTCGTGCCAGAACTCGCGCCTCATCAGCGGATCGAGCCCATTGTCGAGCAAAACCGCGGCACCGAGATCAACACCACGGAATCTGCACTTCATCGAAGAAAAGGTGGGTCGGCTCACTGGCACGCGCCGCCTCGTTGAGTGAGCGCCCGAGGATGGTCTTCTCATACCAATCGACGCTGCGCAGGATGGGCTCGGAGAGCCGCGATATCTCGGGCAGATCGTCAAACTGCACGCGCAGGATTCGTGGCGGTGGCACGCCACGATCGAGCAGCGCCTCCAACACCTGCATCTGGGCAGTCGTTTTACCGATCTGTCGCGGACCGGGCACGACGACGACCGGGGCCAAGCGCTTTGCAAACCGCTGCTGGATTAGCCCGACTAGATGCCGCCGCCTGGATGGGAGAACCGGCAAGGGTCGGCCCTCCCACCATGGATTCAGATTCATGCGGCGCAGGTCGTTCACCAATGCGCCGCTCAACTCCAGACCGGGAAAGAGAAACGGTCCTGCCACCATGCCTACTTATGCCCACGCGCCGCCGCGCCCCACAAGTCCACCCAGCCGTATTCACGGGCGCATGGCTGCGCAGATCGCGTCGACCGCCGCGATCAGGCCGTCGACCTCGGCCTCGGTCATCGGCGTGGAGATGCAGCCGAGCGAACCGCCACCGAGGAGGTAGCCAGCGCCCATCAGGCGCAGGTTGAACTCGCCCTGCTGCCGGCGCTCCTCGACGCTCCAGTAGCCGTCGCGGTAGCCGCGAAACGGGCGGTTGTGCGGCAGGATGCGGAAGAGCGACCCGCGCCCGGTCGCCTGGGCGGGAAAGCCGCGCCGGCGGAAGACCTCGTTGAGCCCGGTGCGGAGGCGGTCGCCCAGCGCATTGAGGCGGTCGTACGCCTCGGGGGTCATCAGCTCCATGGCGACGCGGCCCGCCACCATCGACATCGGGTTGGCGTTGAAGGTGCCGCCGTGGTTGACGCGTGGGCGCCCTGATCCACCCGCTGCTCCACCCGCTGATCCACCCGCTGTTTCTCGGGCGACAGCCCGAGTGGCGACAGCCCGAGTGGGGTCAAAGACGGCCATCACCTCGGCCGAGCCGCCCACCGCGCCGATCGGGAAGCCGCCGCCTATGATCTTGCCGAGCGTGGTCAGATCGGGGGTGAAACCGAAGACGCCCTGCGCGCCACCCGGCCCGATGCGGAAGGAGATGATCTCGTCCGAGATGAGCAGCACGCCGTGGCGGCGCGTGACCTCGCGCAGGAACGGCAGGAAGCCGTCGGCGGGCTCGGGGAAGCCGGGACCGTTGGGGAGCGGGTCGACGATGACGGCGGCCAGGCTGCCGCCGTGCTCCGCGATCAGCCGCCCGCACGCCTCGCGGTCGTTGAGGGGCAGGACGAGGATTTCGCCGGGGACGCTGTGCGCCACGCCGGCCGAGTCGGGGACGGAGCTGGGTGCACCGGGCTCGCCCCAGGCCTCGGGCGCGGGACTGACCGAGACGGCGGCGTAATCGTAGGAGCCGTGGTAGCAGCCCTCGAACTTGGCGATGCGGCTGCGCCCCGTGTAGGCGCGGGCAGCGTGCATGGCCATCATCACCGCCTCGCTGCCG
>JBHOQZ010000680.1:0-1225 GCA_042408635.1 Chloroflexota bacterium | reverse complement strand
CCCAGCTCGTCGCGCTCCTCACGGGCCCCGATGTGCGGCTGCTGACGCTGACCGGCCCGGCGGGGGCGGGGAAGTCACGCCTGGCGCTCCAGGTGGCAACTGGGCTGATGGATCGCTTCGCTGACGGCGCGCTCCTGGTGCCGCTCGGCCCGATCGGCGATCCGGCCGTCGTGCCGGCGGCGGTCGTGCGGGCACTCGGGCTGCGCGAAGGCGGCACGCAGCCGCTCGATCGCCTATTGACCGAGTACCTCCAGGAGCGGGAACTGCTGCTGTTGCTCGACAACTTCGAGCAGGTGGTGGCGGCGGCACCGTTCGTGGCCGAGCTGCTGGCGCGCTGTCCGCGGCTGCGCATCCTGGTGACGAGCCGGGCGCCGCTCCATCTCCAGGCCGAGCACGAGTTCGCGGTCCAGCCGCTGCCCGTGCCCGAGCCCGGCCGGCTCGGCCCGGCGCGCCTGACGGCGGAGGTGGCGCTGGCCTGCCCCGCCGTCGACCTGTTCGTGCAGCGGGCGCGCGAGGTGCGCAGCGACTTTCGCCTCACCGACGAGAACGCGCCGGCCGTGGCGGAGCTCTGCGCCCGGCTCGACGGGCTGCCGCTGGCGATCGAGCTGGCGGCGGCGCGGATCAAGCTCCTCTCGCCGCAGGCGATGCTCGCCCGCCTCACCAGTGGCGGCGGCCGGTCGGCGCTCCAGCTCCTTACCGGCGGCGCGCGCGACCTGCCGGCGCGGCAGCAGACGCTGCGCAATGCTATCGCCTGGAGCTACGACCTGCTCGATCCGGCCGACCGGGTGCTGTTCCGCCGCATGGCGGTGTTCGTGGGCGGCTGCACCCTCGACTCCGCCGAGGCGGTGGTGGTCGACCAGGACGCGGCGGCGGGGCCGGCGGACGGGCGCACCGCCACGGCGCGGGCGAGCGTGCAGGATGAGGAGCCCCCGGCCGCCACATTCGGGCCGCTCGAGGTGCTCGACGGGATCGCCTCACTCGTCGACAAGAGCCTGCTCCGTCGTCAGGAGCCGGCGTTGGCCGGCGATGGCGAGCCGCGCTTCGGCATGCTCACCACCGTGCGCCAGTTCGGCCTCGAGCAGCTTGAGGCGAGCGGTGAGGCGGAGCTGATCCGGCGGCGCCACGCCGACTACATGGCGCGGCTGGCCGAGACCGCCGAGCCCAAATTGCGGGGCACGGAGCAGCGCGAATGCCTCGACCGCCCCGACCGCGAGCACGACCACAT
>JBHOQZ010000679.1:0-1328 GCA_042408635.1 Chloroflexota bacterium | reverse complement strand
GGGCAGGCGAGGGGGGCCCTGCCAGGGCGGTCGCGGGCGCCCCGCTCCAGCCCAGCCCGCCCGCCGACGGCTAGCGCGGCAGCCGGCCGATTCAGCCCACAGCGAACGGCCGGCCGCTGCCCGTGGCGGGTTCCTGCCCGGGCTCGGCGCTGCTGCGATCTGCCTCAGCCGGCGGGCTGCCGCGCTCGGGTGGGGAACCGGCGGCGCGCACGGAACCGGCCGCTCGCGGTCCGGCGCGGGCGCCTCAGCGCGGGGCGGGCACGGGCACCGGTGCGGGCACGGGCGCGGCCGCAGGGTCGACCAGCGGGTAGACGAACTGGACGCCGTCGAGGCCGGCCACGTCGGCCAGACGCTGGATCGGCGCCAGTGCCTCGACCCAGGTGCGGACCATGTCGGTCACGACGCTGGCGCGCCCGCCCAGCCGCTCGACCCCCGCCACCACGTCCGCCGCCGCCCCGCGCTCGACGTGGATGTCGACGAGCACACCGTCGCCGACCAGCCGGAGCGCGTGCGCCTCCGCCACCGGCGCGTGGCGGCCCTTGAGTAGCCGTCGAGCAGCAGTTGCAGGCGCAGGTCGAGGCGCGGGTGGGCGACCTCCGGCGACAGCGGGGGCGGCAGCGGGAGAATCGGCTGCGCCGCGCCGGCCAGCGCCGGGGCGAGCAGCAGGAGCGCGCCCGCGAGCGCGGCCAGGACGGCCAGATTGCGCATCGGCGGTCACCTCAGTCGGGGCGCTTCTCGTCGCGGGCGCGGAAGTAGAGCTTGAGCGGGGTGCCCTCGAAGCCGAAGGCGGCGCGCAGCTCGTTCTCCAGGAACCGCTTGTAGGAGAAGTGGACCAGCTCGGGGTCGTTGACGAAGAAGACGAACGTCGGCGGATCGATGTCCGTCTGGGTGGCGTAGAGGATCTTCAGGTGCTTGCCGCGCTGGGAGGGCGGGTTGTGCTTGCGGTACGCCTCCTGCACGACCTGGTTGAGCTGGCCGGTGGGGATCCGCGTGTCGCGCGCCGCCTTGACGCGCAGGCAGACGTCGAGCAGCGCGCTCAGGCGCTGGCGGGTCACGGCTGAGATGAAGACGAGCGGCGCCCAGTCGAGGAAGCGCAGCTCGGCGCGCAGCCGGCGCGTGTACTCCTGCAGCGTGCGGTCGTCCTTCACGATCAGGTCCCACTTGTTGATCGCCACGACGATGCCGCGGAAGGCGTCGAGCGCGTAGCCGATGACGTGGGTGTCCTGGGCGGTGAGGCCGTCGACGGCGTCGAGCACCACCACCGCGATGTCGGCGCGGTCGAGCGCGCGCATGGCGCGCAGCACGCTGTACTTCTCGACGCCGCGGTC
>JBHOQZ010000678.1:0-8288 GCA_042408635.1 Chloroflexota bacterium | reverse complement strand
GTGCCGCCCGACCTGGTCGACGCCTTCGCCGCCGCGCGCGCGCTTGCCGATCGGCACCCGCCCGGCCTCGAGCAGGCGGTGCTGGCCGACTTCATCACCGAGGGGCACTTCGCCCGCCATATCCGGCGCACCCGCGCGCTGTACGCGGAGCGACAGGCGGCGTTCCTGGCGGCCGCGCGCGACTACGGTCTCGATCGGCTGCTGCGCCTCGCCCCGGCCGAGACTGGCCTGCACCTCGTCGGCTGGCTGCCGCCCGGGCTGGACGACGCGGCGGCTGCGCGCGCGGCTGCCGTGCACGGCGTCGACACGCAGGCGCTCTCAACCTTCCGCTGCCCGGGTCCGGTCGAGGCCGACGGAGAACGGGCGGCGGGCGGTCTCCTCCTGGGCTACGCGGCGGTTCCCCCCGCCCAGGTGCGGCCGGCGGTGGCGGCGCTGACGCGCGCCTTGGCGCACGAGGTCGAGGGGGCAGGGCTGGAGAGAGCCCGCGGTTGGTGGGGTGAGGCACCACCGCTCACCGCGGCGCGAGCCGCTGGGCCAGCCGGCGGCGCGGTGCACGCCGTGGGCGGAGTGGGTCGCGCTGACCGGGCGGCTCATTAAGCCAGGATTAAACTGCCGTTCGTCGGCCACTAACGCCGACTTGAACGCGCCTTTACCCCTGACGAGTACTCTTGGAGCGCGCGTGGGGTGGCTCGCGTTTCACCTGGGGCGGCGCTTCCCGCCGGGGGGAGAGCCCGGTCAGATCGAGCGACCGCCTCTTGTCGTGCCCTGGAGTTGGACGAGGAGGAGTATGGCTGCGTCGCCGGTGGCGGACAGGGCTCGGGCCATGGACAGGCGATCGGGCGGTGGCGATCGCATCTTCGAGTGGTCGATCCGCGCGCTGGCGCTCGTCCCGGTGCTGGTGCTGGCCGGCCTGCTGGTGTTGCTGCTGATCGATGCGTGGCCGGTGCTCGTGCGCTTCGGCGCCAGCTTTCTGGTGGACACCGTCTGGGACCCGGTGTTCGAAAGGTTCGGCGCGGCGGCGTTCGTCTACGGCACGCTCGTGACGTCAGTTATCGCGCTCGCGCTGGCGACGCCGCTCGCGGTCGGCGCGGCGCTGTTCATCGCCGAGTACGCGCCGGGTTGGCTCAAGGAGCCGGTCTCCTTCATCGTCGAACTCCTGGCGGTGGTGCCGAGCATCATCTACGGGCTCTGGGGCTTCTTCGTACTCGCGCCGCTGATGCGCAGCACGGTGGAGCCGGCGTTGAAGGCGGCGTTCGGGGGCTGGCCGATCGTTGGCGGGCTGTTTGCCGGCCCGTCGCTCGGCAAGGATCTACTCACCGGGGGGGTAATCCTGGCGATCATGATCCTGCCGACGATCATGGCGATCTCGCGCGAGGTGTTGCGCGCGGTGCCCGATACCCAGCGCGAAGGGATGCTGGCGCTGGGGGCCACCCGCTGGGAGACGATCACCCACGCGGTGCTGCCCTATGCGCGGGCGGGGGTCATCGGCGCCGCGATCCTGGGGCTGGCGCGGGCGCTGGGCGAGACGATGGCGGTGACGATGGTCATTGGCAACAGCTCGACGCGCATCACCGGCTCGCTGCTCACGCCGGGCTACACCATCGCCAGCGCGATCGCCAATCAGTTCACGGAGGCCGACAAGGAGATCTATTTCAGCGCCATCGTCGCACTCGCCCTCGTGCTGCTAATCGTCAGCAGCGTCGTCAACATCCTGGCCCAGCTCCTGATCGTCCGCTTCACGAGCGGTCCCGGCGGGGCGGTGCGCGCGTGAGCCGGGTTGCACTGGGGCGCGGCGGCGCCAGGCAGCCGGGGAGGCATCGACGATGACGAGCATGGCTGCTCCGCTCGGGCGACCGGCGGGCAAGTCCGGTGGGGCGCGGACGCGCCTGGCGCCTAGCCGCACGGATGCGCTGCGCGCCGTTCTGGACGGCCTGGCAACCGGTCTGGTCGCGCTCTGTTCCGTGCTGGGCGTGGCGATCATCGGCACTATCCTGATCTACATCGCCAGCCGCGGTCTGCCGGCGATCAACCTCGACTTCTTTACGCAGCGCCCGCTGCCCTACGGAGAGGTGGGCGGCGGCGTGGCACCAGCCATCCTGGGCACACTCTCGATGCTACTGGTGGCCGGCGCGCTCGGCATCCCGATCGGGATCGCCTGCGCGATCTACCTGGCCGAGTACGGCCGCGGCCAGTTCGCGCACGCCCTGCGCTTCGTCATCGACCTCATTGCGGGGCTGCCATCGATCGTGGTGGGCGTCTTCGTCTGGGCGTTCCTCGTGCGCCACGTGGTGGGCAACTACAACGGCTTGGCCGGAGGGGTGGCGCTGGCGATCATCATGATCCCGATCCTGTCGCGCACGGTCGAGGAGATCCTACGGCTCGTGCCGGACACGCTGCGCGAGGCGTCGCTCGCGCTCGGGGTGCCGCGCTGGCGCACAATCCTCTTCGTCGTGCTGCCAACGGCGCGCGCGGGCATCGTGACCGGCGTGGTCCTCTCGCTGGCTCGGGCCAGTGGGGAGACGGCGCCGCTGCTCCTCACCGCGCTGGGCAACCAGTTCTTCAACTTCGATCTGCTCCAGCCGATGGCCTCGCTGCCGGTGCAGATCTATAACTACGCGGTGTCACCCTACGACGATTGGCACACCAAGGCCTGGGGCAGTGCGCTCGTCTTGATCGTGGTGATCGGGCTGCTCAGTTTGGCGGCCCGTGCTGTCGCCGGTCGCTCGCGCTTCAATTAGGCGCCCGCTCGGCCTTGGCCCCGGGACGCGCCCGGTGGCGGGCACGGTGGACCAGGGGGAGGGAACGATGACGACGATGGTACGCCCGACGACGGCCGCGGCCACGGTCGGACGGGGCGAGGACGGAGGCCTGGCGATCAGGGGGCTGAGCGCCTATTACGGCACTCACCTGGCCGTGCGCGATGTGACGATGGCCGTGCCTCCGCGCGCGGTGACGGCGCTGATCGGCCCTTCCGGCTGCGGCAAGTCGACGCTGATCCGCTGCCTCAACCGCATGCACGAGGTCACACCGGGCGCGCGCGCCCACGGCGAGGTCTGGCTCGATGGGGTAAACCTCTACGCGCCGGGCGTCGATCCGGTGCGCGTGCGCTCGGTCATCGGGATGGTCTTCCAGAAGCCGAACCCCTTCCCAATGATGTCGGTCTACGACAATGTGATCGCGGGCCTTAAGCTGAGGGCGCGACTGCCGCACCGGCAGCTCGACGAAATCGTCGAGCGCTGCCTGGTCCAAGCCGGACTCTGGGACGAGGTCAAAGACAAGCTGAAGGCATCGGGCGCGGCCCTCTCCGGTGGTCAGCAGCAGCGCCTGTGCATCGCGCGGGCGCTGGCGCTCGAGCCCGAGGTGCTCCTGATGGACGAGCCGACCTCGGCGCTCGACCCGATCTCGACCGGGCGAATCGAGGAGCTGATCACCGAGCTCAAGGCGCGATACACGATCATCCTTGTCACCCACAACATGCAGCAGGCCGGTCGAGTGGCGGATATGACCGCCTTCATGCTGGCGGGCGAGGAGCGGATCGGCGAGCTGATCGAGTACGCGCCGACCCGCACGCTCTTCACCAATCCACACGACCCGCGGACCGAAGCATATGTCATGGGCCGCTTCGGCTAGACCGAGCCCGCCGGGCGGCGCGGCCGACACCGGCTGGGGGGCAGCCCTGGAGTACGACGATGATATTGACCGACCAGACGAGCCCGGACCCGACCGGAGCGCATCGGCCCGGCGCCGCCGGCACCCGACGTGAGCCGGGACCGGCCGAGCGTGGAGGCGACGTGTTCCGCCTGCACAGCTTCGTCGAGCGCGATGCCGCCGGGATCGCCGAGGCCGCCGTTCAGGTCGAGCCGGCGGCTGCGGCGGTCGCGGCTGCGCTCGAGATCCGGGGCCTGAGCGCCTACTATGGGACCAAGCAGGCGCTGGCGGACATCTCGATGACGGTGCCGCGGCAGGCGGTGACGGCGGTGATCGGCCCCTCCGGCTGTGGCAAGTCGACGCTGCTCCGCTGCCTCAACCGTATGCACGAGATCGCAGCGGGGGGACGGGTCGAGGGTGAGATCTGGCTTGACGGTGTGAATTTCTACGCGCCGGGCGCCGATGTGGTCCAGCTCCGCCGCCGCATCGGCATGGTCTTCCAGCGGCCCAATCCCTTCCCCACCCTCTCGATCCGCGACAATGTGCTGGCCGGGTATCTCCTCAACGGCATCCGGCGGCCCGATTTCGATGCGATCGTCGAGCGGAGCCTGCGCGCTGCGGCGCTCTGGAACGAGGTTAAGGACAAGCTGCGGGCACCTGGTGCCGCCCTCTCGGGCGGGCAGCAGCAGCGCCTGTGCATCGCCCGCGCGATCGCGGTCGAGCCGGAGGTGCTCTTGATGGATGAGCCAGCCAGCGCGCTCGATCCCATCGCCAGCGGCCACATCGAGGAGCTGATCCACTCGCTCAAGCAGCAGTACACGATCGTCATTGTGACCCACAACATGCAGCAGGCTGCCCGTGTATCGGACATGACCGCGTTTCTGCTGGCCGGCGACGATCGGGTGGGCCGGCTGATCGAGTACGCGCCGACACGCACGCTCTTCACCCGGCCACGCGACCCGCGCACCGAGGCCTACATCACGGGGCGTTTCGGCTAGGGTGGGTTCAGCGGCACGCAGTCAGGGACCCGTATGTCGGCGCCACCGGGTCGACCGGCGCTGCCGGCTGATTCAGGCCAGGCGCACCGGGCGCTGGAGGAGAGGGCGATGCCCCGAACAGAGTTCGAACGCGAGTTGCGCGATCTCGAGGACGGCGTCCTCATCCTTGGCAGTATGGTCGACCGGGCGATCGAGCGCGCCATGCACGCGCTGCGGACACTCGATCGTGAGGCGGCCGATGTGATCGTCAAGGAGGACCTGCTGATCAACCGCAGGCGCTTCCAGCTCGAGGATGCCGCCATCACCCTGATTGCGCTGCAGCAGCCGACGGCGCGCGATCTGCGCCAGCTTGTGGCGATCCTCAGCATCGTGGTCGACCTCGAGCGCATGGGTGACCACGCCGAGGGGATCGCAAAGATCGCGCTGATGCACCCGGCTGAGCCGCTACTCAAGCCGCTGATCGACCTGCCACGCATGGCAGACATCGCCCGCGCTATGCTCCGGCGCAGCCTCGATGCCTTCGTCAACCGTGATGCGGACGAGGCCCGTCGCGTCTGCGACGAGGACGACTCACTCGACGCGCTCCACGACCAGGTCTACCGCGAGTTGCTCTTGTTCATGCTCGAGAACCCGCGCGCGATCACGCGCGCGACCTATCTCACCTGGGTTGCCCACAACCTCGAGCGGATCGCCGACCGTGCGACCAACATCGCTGAGCGCGTTGTCTACCTCGTCACGGGCACCATGGAGGAGCTCAACGTCTCCAAGTATTAGGGCTCTGTCCCTCACGGGACGTCCCCGCCCGGTTCAGGCCCTGCCACGCTGACCAAGGGACGACTCCGAGTTCCGGCCGCGGTGCGTCCGGCAGCATGTTGATCAGCTCCAGGCTGTGGCCCTCCGGATCGTGGAAGTACACGGCGGCGGCGGGCATCCAGGCGAGGACGCTGGGCTCGTCGGTCGGCTCCCCACCGAAGGCGCGCGGCGTGATGCCGGCCGCGCGCAGCCTGGCCGGCGCGGCCACCACGTCGGCCAGCGCGGCGCTCATGGCGAAGTGGAGGCGCATGGTGAGGATGTCGGCGCCTTGCCAGAGGCCCAGCATGCCCTGCCCGGGTGCGCCGAGCCAGAAGAAGGCGACGCGCCGGTCGGGGAAGCTCGCCGCCAAGGTCAGCCCAAGCCGGTCGCGGTAGAACTCGACGGCGCGCTCGAGATCGCGCACGGTCAGGTGTGTCTCGAAGAGCCCCCGGATGCCGAGGCGCCGATTCGCCGCACCGGCCGCTGTCGACGCGCCCGGGCCGCCTCGGCCCGTTTCCCGCTCGATCGTCATTGCGCCCTTCCTTCCCGCCGCGCGACCTGGCCACGCCGCTCGGCGGGGCCGGGACGTGAACCACCCTTGCCGTCACCCGGTTCAGGCTGGCCCGCGTCGGTCCGCCACCAGGTTGGATCGATCCGGGCGCGCCGCCCACCGGGGCCAGGCGCGTCCCCCGACCCCGCGTCCGCGGGCCGACGCGCGTCCGTGACGTCAGCCTACCCTCGGCGCCGGTGGCACGCATCGGCCGACGAGCCGGTCCGCGACCTGCCCGTCAGGGCAGGGAAGGAGGTTCCGGCCGCGCCGGCGGCAGAGAACGCCGCCGGCGCGGCCGCGAGCTACGGAATGCGCTTCACGATGTCGGAGAACACCTCCCGAGGGAACGCGCGCAGCGTGGTGGTGCGGAGAATCCCGCGCGAACCGAGCGCGAGCGAGTAGGCGGCGGCGACTTCATCACTGGGCGCCTCAGCGATGGCGACATAGTCGTACTCGCCCATGGTGCTGTAGAAGCCGAGCACCTTGCCACCCATCGCTTCGAAGCCTCTGATGCCTTCCTCCGCGCGCGAGGGCGCGTCCTTGATGTTCCGGACCCCCTGATCCGTTAGGCGCATCAAGATTACGTACGTCGGCATCGCCGCTTTTCCTTCCCGCATCCGCGGGCACGCTGGACCTAGGCTGCCCCGCTTCCCGCCGCGGCGCGACTGCCAGGTCACCTGGCTAACGCCGCGGCAGGCGGAGCAGCTCCCGAGGCTGCCATTCTACCCGGACCGGGGAGAGGGGGGGTGCCGGAGGTGAACGGCGCGTTGCCTTGCCGAGGTCTGCCGAGACCGCGTGCCGTCCTGCCTGCCCGCTGCCGGGTGGTATGCTCCGTCACACGACGTCGCGGAGGGAGCAGGTATGGTACGGACTGCCCTGGTGGGGTTGGCGGCGCTGGCGCTCGGCTTCGGGCTCGGAACGGCCCAGCCGGCCGCGCTGGCGTCGGTGGCGCGCTCGACTGTCGGCGCGGCCGGGGTCGTTTCCCCGCAGCCGGAGACGCCCACCTACTACGTCTACAAGTCGCGCAGCGACAACCTGACCTCGCTGCTGGACGCGATCACGAACACCGACGTCGGTCAGGGTTGGGAGGTCTACCAGCTCTACCCGCCGGCCCAGGTCGGCACGCCGAACACCTGGGTCGCGGTGCTGCGCAAGCTCCAGTAGTGGCCGGTCGGCGTCCGGACGATGCCGGCGGCGTGTGGCCGGAGCGCGGGAACGGGCACGCGCCCGTGCTACCCCGTCCACAAGCCGGCGGCCGATCCGGCCTCACGCTGTCGGACCGACCGCGGGCTGGCGTCGGCGTGCAGCCGGGGTGACTGTCGGGAGGTGGACTGCAGCAAGGCAGTCCACCTCTCGACCGCGAGCTGCTCGAGATGGTTCGCCGGCGCGGCCGGTACCGGTGTCAGCCGACGCGGCACCCCCAGACGCGGGTGCCACTGGCCGAGTTCGGGTCGAGCACGACCTCGACCCCACCCCGGATCCGGCACTCGCGCGACAGCCGCACCCACATGTAGTCGTCGACGATGCCGGGCGGGAAGATCCACTGCGCCGGATTGAAGTCGTAGCCCTCGACCTCGCCCGCACCAGCCTCGCGCGTGCGCACCGCCGCCATGACGACCGCGTCGAGGATCGCCTGATCCGTCTCGGGCAGAGTCGCGCGGAACTCGCTCAGCTTCGCCACGAACGCCCTGACCTCGCTCTCGGTCGGCGGCTGCCCGTCGGCCCCTGCGCCTGCCCCTGCCATGCCCTGGTCCTCCTTCGTCCCGTTCGCCAGGCCCGGCCTGACGTGCCGACCCGCGCTGCCGCGTCTCCACCGCGCGACCCCGGGGCCGCAGCGCGGAAACGATGAGCCCGCGGCGGGCGCGCCGACACCTGCCGCCCCGGCCCACCCGCTTCCAGCGTACGGCAGCCCGGCTGTTGTGTCCAGCGCCCGGCCGACAGATCGGGCGCCACCATGGGTGGGGGCGGGCGAGCGCCCGGCTCCGGACAGGCTATGTCCAGCGGCCGGCCACCAGACCGGGTGCAACCGTCCCCCGGCTGGGGTAGCCCGCGCCGTGCGCTATACTGCGCTCGTCGCCGCGCGCACGGCGGCCACCCTGTCCCGAAGGAGGAGGAGCATGAGCGACCGGCCGGCGATCGATCCGGAGACCGCCGCGGCCGTCATGCGCTACGCGCAGCAGCCGCTCGAGCCCGACCGCGCCACCGACCTGGCGCGCCGGCTCGCGCGGTTCCGCGCCGCGGTGGCGCACCTCGACACCCTGATCACCCCGCAGACGGAGCCGGCCGACCTGCGCCTGCCG
>JBHOQZ010000675.1:0-1644 GCA_042408635.1 Chloroflexota bacterium | reverse complement strand
GGGCAGGGCGCACGGACAGTCGTCCCGCCGAGGACGGGCAGGCCGAAACGCCCACCGGGGCTGCCACCCGCTCCCCGGCCGTGGAAGCACCGGCGGGGACGACGGCTCGGCGGGCAGCGACCGACGCGGGTGGCCTCGCCCCCGCCGCCCCGCTTGGCAACCAGGGCGCGGCCGGCGTTCCGGCCACGGGAGGGCAGCGGCAGCCGCCGCACAACCTGCCCGCGGGTCTGCCGCCCTTGATCGGCCGCGAGCGCGAGCTGGCGGAGCTGACGCGGCTCCTGGGTGCCGTGCGCCTGCTGACGCTCACCGGCACGGGCGGCGTGGGCAAGACGCGTCTGGCGCTGGCGGCGGCCGAGGCGGCGCTCGCGACCGACCGCTTCCTCGACGGCGTCTGGCTGGTCGAGTTGGCGGCGCTGACCGATCCGCGGCTCGTGCCCGAGACGGTGGCGGCGGCGCTGGGCGTGCGCCCGGAGGGTGGTGCGGGCCGCCGGGTACCCGCTTGCGGGTGGGGCGAGCTCGCCACGGCGCTGCGGGAGCATCTGCGCGCGCGCCGGCTGCTCCTGGTGCTGGACAACTGCGAGCATCTGAGCGCCGCCTGCGCTGGCCTGGTGCAGTTTCTCCTCCAGATCGCGCCGGGCCTCCACGTGCTCGCCACCAGCCGCACCGCGCTGGGCGTGTCGGGGGAAGCGACCTGGCGCGTGCCCTCGCTCGCCACACCCGACCCGGCCCACCCACCGCCGCTCGACCGGCTGGGCGAGGTCGAGGCGGTGCGCCTGCTGCTCGATCGGGCCCGCTCGGTGGCGCCGCGCTTCGCGCTCACCCCCGCCAACGCGGCGGCGATCGTGCAGGTCTGCCACCGGCTGGCCGGGATCCCCCTCGCCCTCGAGCTGGCGGCGGTGCAGGTGCGCCTGCTGCCGGTCGAGGCGATCGCCGCGCGCCTCGACGACGTCTTCGCGGTGCTCGGCACCACGCCAGAGGCGCTGCCACGCCACCAGACGCTCGCGGCGACGATCGCCTGGAGCTACGAGCTGCTCACCGAGGCGGAGCAGCGCCTGTTCCGGCGGCTGGCGGTCTTCGCGGGCGGCTGGACGATCGAGGCGGCCGAGGCGGTTTGCGCCGACGGGGCGCTGCCGCAGCGCGAGGTGCTCGGCGTGCTGGCGCGGCTGGCCGAGCGGTCGCTCGTCACCGTCGAGAGCGCCTGGCACGCCGACGCGGCGGATGGGTTGACGCTGTCGGGCCCCGGTGAGGCGCGCTACCGGCTGCTCGAGCCGATCCGGCAGTACGCGGCGGCGCGCCTGGCCGAGAGCGGCGAGGCCGGGGCGCTGCAGGAGCGCCACGCCGCCTACTACCACCGCCTGGCCGAGCAGGGCCTGGCGGCCAGCCAGACACCCGACGAAATGCTCTGGCTCGACCGCCTCGAGCGCGACCTCGACAACTTCCGCGCCGCGCTCGAGCACGGCGACACCGTCTTCGGCCTGCGGCTCGCCGCGGCGCTGGAGCGGCTCTGGAACGTGCGCGGCTACGTCGGCGAGGGGCGACGCTGGCTCGCGCGCTTCCTGGCGCGGGACGCGGCCGAGGCACCCGACGTCGATCGACTGGCCGCCGGAGCCGCTGCCCACCCGCAAGCGGGTACCCGGCTCGCGC
>JBHOQZ010000674.1:0-2292 GCA_042408635.1 Chloroflexota bacterium | reverse complement strand
ACGTTCGCCTGGAACGTCGTGCAGGCCCCACCCAGGTAGTAATGGATCTCCGACGGCGCGTGCACCCCCAGCCCCTTCGCGTAGGTCGTGCCGTTGAGCGTGATCGGGCCACCGTCACCCGCCGCCTGCTCCCCGTTGCTCTTGTCGAGCTCGGCCGGTCCCCAGCCGTTGGTCATGGAGAGCCAGGCGAGGTCGCTGAGGTAGGTGGTGCCGGAGCCGGGCGGCGGCGGCGGGCTGTAGACGATGCGCCTGAGCTGCCCGGTCGAGATCGAGAGGTAATAGAGCTGACCGTCAGGGCCCATCTCGATCTGAACAGGGGCGTCCGCCCTGAGCGCGAAGTCAAACGGCCCGGCGGTGAGCTGGTTGTTCGCATCGACGGTGGCATAGCGGATGAAGTTCTGCGCGTAGTCGCCGTAAAAGTACGCCCCCTGGTACTGGGCCGGGAAGCTGGAGCCGGTGTAGAACGTGCCGGCCGTCACGGCCGAGCTGAGGTTGTTGTGGTTGTAGGTGATCAGGGGCGCCTGCACGGCCGAGGGGCCCTGCGCGTACAGCGTCTGGCAGGCGGGCTTGGCCGCGTAGCCGCTCTGCTGCCCCGGCCCCTCGTAGCAGGGCCAGCCGAGGTTCGCCCCCGCCGGCACGACGTCGATCTCCTCCCACTGGTCCCAGCCGACGTCGCCCAGGAAGAGCGTGCCCGACCCGGGCCGCAGGTTGAAGCGGTAGGCGTTGCGCACGCCGTAGGCCCAGACCTTCGAGCGGTTCGCCGTCGCGGTGCCGTTCCAGAGGGGGTTGCCGGGCACGCCCGCGCCGCTCGTGGTGATGCGCAGGATCTTCCCGGCGAGGCTGTCGAGGTTCTGCGCGCGCAGGGCGTCGTCGTCGACGACGTTGAAGCTGGCGCCGTCGCCGAGAGTGACGAAGAGGGTGCCGTCGGCGGCAAACTTCAGGTTGCCGACGCTGTGGGAAGCGGAATCCGAGACGATGCAGTCGGCGCCCACGGGGAAGTTGTTGCAACTCGCCCCGACCTGCGTGCCCAGGATGATCGTCTCGCTCGCCACCGAGGCGGTGTCGCCCGCGACGGTGTAGCGCGCCAGCCGCCCCGTCTTGGTGCCGTTGTACTGGGTCGGATCGTTCTCATAGGTGTAGAGCAGATAGAGGTAGCCGTTGGTGGCGAAGTTCGGATCGACCGCGATGCCGATCAGGCCGTGATCCCAGTACGAGTTGACGCGGTCGTGGATGTCGATCACCGGCGTGGGCAGGAGCGCGCCGTTCTTGAACACGCGCACGACCCCGTCCTTCTGCGCGACGAAGATCCGGCCATCGGGCAGGAAGGTGAACGCCGTGGCGTTCGAGAGGCCGCTCACCACCGTCTCGATGGCGAAGCCGGCCGGGAGGCTGATCCCGAGCGGCGCCGCCGCGGCGGTCCTGGGCTCGAGGCCGGGCAGCAGCGCCGAGGCGAAGGCGCCGAGGTCGAGGTCGACGCCCGAGGCGACCGGCGCGGCGCCGTCCGTGGCCGTGCGCTGCCCGCCCCAGACGCAGCCTTTGCCCGCCGCGCGGGCCATCGCCTCGGCGTTGGCGATCTCGCTGCGCGCCCGCCCATGGGCGTCCGCCTTGACCACACCCTGCTTGATCAACTCGAGATAAATTGGCACGTCGGTGAGGGTGTAGGCGTAGTACATCAGGCGCTTGCGCTTGTCCACCGTGTAGGTCGGGTCGCCCACAAGCCGCACGCCGCCCTTCACCAGTTGCTGAAGCGCCTGCGTCGCCATCTGGCCGCAGGGCGTGTTGCCCTGGGGCGCATCGACGCCAATCAGCCCGACGCCCATGCGCAGCCCGCTGTACCAGAGCTCGAGCGACTCGCCGTCGATCACGCGGACGTAGCCGCGCACCTCGATCGGGCCCGGTAGCGGTCCACCCGCGGCAGAACGCCCCCGGCCGACCGGGGTGGGGTCGGGCGAGGCGAGCGGCTGCGCGCGCGACGTGGTGTCCGGCGCCGCACCGACCGCGACTCCCGCTGGCGGCTCGATCGGCAGCAAACCGGCGAGGAGGACCGCCACGACGACGAGCGCAACCAACCGGGACGTCAACGTGCTCTTCTGCCCACGCATCACCGCACCAAGCCTTCGCCCACGATTTGGGGAGCCCCGGCGGATAGGCTCCTGCCAGCGCCCAAGCAGCGCCGGGCCGGCGCCACCGCCTGCACCCAAACAGCCTAGGCTGCGAGCGGCGCGGCCGCATCGAACGGAATGCCTAAACCCACCAAGTGGTTCTTCACGCCGCGGCGGACCGGGCGGCCGG
>JBHOQZ010000673.1:0-7543 GCA_042408635.1 Chloroflexota bacterium | reverse complement strand
CGAGCATGCGCTCGGCGAGCGGCGTCGGCGGCTCGGCCGGGGCCTCGGCGGCCACGGCGCGCAGCGCCGTCAGCTCCGCCTCCTGGCGCGCCAGCCGCGCCTCCTGATCCGCCAGCCTCGCCTTGAGCGCCGCGAACTCGTCGAGCAGGTCGCGCAGCGCGGGCGGGTCGGCCTCGGCACCCTGGGGCAGGTGGTGCTGACCGTTCGTCTGGTTGGTGGACACGCTGTCTCCCTCCTGTGTTGACGGAACCCCCCGTTCCGCACCCCTTGTAACATAACATGCGGGAAGTGGCCCGACTCTAGCCGCGCCCCCGAAACCTGTCAACGACTCGACAAGAGTCCGCGGCCGCGCCGGGCGCCCCCTCGATGGACGCGGCGGGTGTCCGCTGGTAACGGGAGGCGGGCGCCGCGCGGCCCGCTGGGCGCGAATCGGGCGGCCGCCGGCGGCGGTCTGGTAGAGTGGGAAGGGGCGCGGGGCGGGGCAGGCCAGACCGCGCCGCGGGATCCGCTCAGGGTCCGCTCGGATTGGGGAGGTGCCCGATGGCAGTCGCGGAGTTTGTCAACGAGCCGCTGACGGATTTTTCGCAGCCGCAGAATCGGCAGGCGTTCGCGGAGGCGCTGGAGCGGGTCGAGCGCGAGAGTGGGCGCGAATGGCCGCTCGTGATCGGCGGCGAGCGCGTGACGACCGGGAGCTGGATCGTCTCGCAGAATCCAAGCTCCAAGGAGCAGGTGGTCGGCCGGGTGGCCAGGGCGGGCCGCGCCGAGGCGGAGCGGGCGCTGGCGGCGGCCGAGTGCGCATTCGCGAGCTGGTCGCGCTTCCCGGCCGAGGAGCGGGCGCGGGTGCTCTTGCGGGCGGCCGCGCTCATGCGGCGGCGCAAGCACGAGCTCTCGGCGACCATGGTGCTCGAGGTCGGCAAGACGTGGGGCGAGGCCGACGGCGACACCGCCGAAGCGATCGACTTCCTCGAGTTCTACGCCCGCGAGATGATCCGGCTGGGCGGGCCGCAGCCGGTCACGACGCTGCGCGGCACCGACAACGAGCTCGTCTATCTCCCGCTCGGCGTCGGCCTCGCCATCCCGCCCTGGAACTTCCCGCTGGCGATCACCACCGGCATCACCACCAGCGCCGCGGTGACCGGCAACACCGTCATCCTCAAGCCCGCCAGCATCACCCCGATCATCGCGGCGAAGCTGGTCGACCTGCTCGAGGAGGCCGGCATGCCGCCCGGAGTCGTCAACTTCCTGCCCGGCCCCGGCGGCGAGGTCGGCGACTTCCTCGTGACGCACCCGCGCACGCGCTTCATCTCCTTCACCGGCTCGATGGAGGTGGGCATCCGCATCTGGGAGGAGGCGGCGAAGGTGCGGCCTGGGCAGCGCTGGCTCAAGCGCGTTGTGGCCGAGATGGGTGGCAAGGACGCCATCATCGTCGACGACTCGGCCGACCTCGACCAGGCGGCGCAGGGGATCGTCGCCTCGGCGTTCGGCTTCCAGGGTCAGAAGTGCTCCGCCTGCTCGCGCGTGATCGCGACCGACCGCGTCTACGACGAGGTGGTCGACCGCGCCGTCTCGCTCGCCTCCAAGCTCAAGCTCGGCCCGGCGACCGACGTCGAGACGAACGTCGGCCCGGTGGCGAGCGCGGATCAATTCGCCAAGGTGATGGAGTACATCGGCATCGGGCGCGGCGAGGGGCGCGTCGTCCTCGGCGGCAGCGGCGACGATTCGACCGGCTACTTCATCCAACCAACGGTGATCGCGGACGCGCAGCCCACCTGCCGGGTGGCGACCGAGGAGATTTTCGGCCCGGTGCTGACGCTGATGCGCGCGCCCGACTTCGACGCGGCACTGCGGATCGCCAACGACTCGGTCTATGGGCTCACCGGTGGCGTCTTCGCGCGCGACGCCGAGAAGTTGCTCAAGGCGCGGCGCGAGTTCCAGGTCGGCAACCTCTACCTCAACCGCAAGATCACCGGCGCACTCGTCGGCGTCGAGCCGTTCGGCGGCTTCAACATGAGCGGCACCGACAGCAAGGCCGGCGGTCGCGATTACTTGCAACTCTTCATGCAGGCAAAGGTCACCTCTGAGAAACTGTAACGCCATATCACCGCAAGCCGGCTCCGGCGTGGCAGCATGGAGGGCGGGCCGGCGGTGACGCCGGCCCGCTGCCCGCCCAGCCCGCGCGAACAGGAGGCGTCGTCGCGCGGTCCCGCGAGCGCAGGGGCGAGCGCGGTGGGTGGGCGTGGCGTCCGCGGGCGCTCACGGGGCGAGGGGCGGGTCCAGCACGGGCGGCGGGGTCGGCGGGCAGGTGGGTTGGAGGGAGCGATGGGCGACATCCGCGAGGTCAGGGTCGAACACGAGGAGGATCACGTCTTCCGCGGGTTCTCATCGAAGGGCGTCGAAGTGGTGATGGGCACGCTCGACGGGGAGCCGAAGGGGCTCAGCCCGATGGAGCTCGTGCTGGCGGCGCTGGGCGGCTGCGCCGGGATCGACGTCGTCGACATCCTGCGCAAGGCGCGCCAGCAGGTCACTGGCTACGAAATCCGAGTGCGCGGGGAGCGCGCGGACGAGCACCCGCGCGTCTACACCTGGATCGAGGTGCAGCACGTGCTCACCGGGATCGACCTCCAGCCCGAGGCCGTCGAGCGCGCGGTCCGGCTGTCGGCCGAGAAGTACTGCTCGGTGTCGGCTATGCTGGCGCAGGGCCGCGAGGTACGCCATAGCTGGGTCATCGAGACCGGGTGAGGCGGTGGCACGGGCGTCGGCACCGCCGGCCGTCGAGCGACCGGCAAACGCGCAATCACCGTCGCACGGCCGCGTCATGGCCGCGATCACCGCCACGATCAGCCTCGTCGTCCTGGTCATCGCGGTCCTGGCGCTCCTGCCGGTGTCGCTGGCCTCGATCCTCGAGGATGTGCTCGGCGCGGCCGATAGCAAGGTCTTCCGCATCACGACCGGTCCGCCCGCCAGCGCAGCCCCGGCGAGCGGCGGCGAACAGATCGCGCTCGACGTCGCCATCGTGCAGGTGGACGAGCTGACGCGGCTGGCCACGCTGCGCGTCTCGGGGCACCGCACCTGCCCGAACGGCTGCGGCGCGCTCGACCGGATCAGCCTCTACTCGCTACCGCTCGACGACGAGGAGCGGGTCGGCGCACCGCCGCTGGCGCAGATCCAGATCACGGACGGGCAGACCACGGTCATGCAGAGCGTGCAGCTCCCGATCGACGGGCACCCGATCCGCTATCCGTTCGACCACTACGCCCTGCGGCTGGCGATCGACCATGAGCGCCACGCCGCCGCAGGCGTCGGGGCCGCACCGGCTGCCACCGCGCACCCGCGCCTGGTGATGACGCTGCAGGAGCAGCTCCCGCGCCTGATCATCAGCCCGCCGGTACAGCTCGACCCGGCCAGGTTCCGCCCGCCGGGCGTCGACGACGATTACCTGGCGGTGCTGGAGATGCGGTTCACGCGGCCGCTCTACCTGCACGCGCTCGCGGTGCTGCTCGTGCTCCTGATCGCGGCGGCCGCCGCCTACATGGTGTTCATCCGGCCGCTGCACGACTTCTTCATCAACTTCGGCGGCATCGTGGTCGGTATCTGGGGCGTGCGCTCGATCCTGGTGCCGGCCTCAGCCTCCTACGTCACCGCGGTGGACCTGGCGCTTTCGGTCGTGATCATGTTCCTGCTCGGCTCGATCACGTTCCGCGCCCTCATCTCCGTCCACCCGCATAGCGGCCTGCCACCGCGCCGCCCACCCCGGCCACCCGCCGCCACCCGGTGAGCGGCCACCGCCCTCGGCCAGAACGAACGGGCGGGAGTCCTACGCGGGCCCGCCCGTTCGGCGCGCCGCATGCGCCCGGCCGCGCCTAAGCGGGGCTACCGCTCCGGGCGGGAGCGCCAGCGGGTTGGGTGCCGGCGCCGGGCGCGGCCGCGGCCCGGCGCTGGTCGACCACCGCAGCCAGCACCGCGGGCGACCGCTTGAAGGCCGCTTCCAGGCTGGCCGAGTAGCCGAGCTCGACCCAGGGTGCGAGCTGGTGGATCGCCAGCAGCGTTCGGCGGGCCGCCTCCTCCGAGTGCTGGGCCGCCTTGTGCTGCTTGCCGTCGCGCGTGGCCAGCACCACGCTGTGGTGTTGGGCGGTCGTGATGACGCCGTAGAGCTTCTGCGTCAACTGGTGCGGATAGGCCCAGAGCAGCTCGTCGTAGGGGAAGATCCTTACCGCACCGGGATCGACCAGCGCCACGCCGGTCAGGATCAGCTTGCCGACCTGGAGGTGCTGCGCCGGGTCGTCCAGCGCCGCCGTGAGCGCCGGGCCCCAGGCGTGCTCGCCAACGGCGCGGACCGCCGGGTGGCTGTCGGGATCGAGCAGGTGGCGGCCGTTGCGGACGACGTGGTAGCCGGCGAAGAGGGCGAGGGCGCCCGTGATCACCGCCATGAGCTCGGGACCGGGACCACCACGGACGCGGCTGCCGGAGCGGCCGCTGCCCGAACTGGCAAGAAACCCGATCGTCAGCGCGGCGCAGATGACAAACATCACCAGGGCATACAGCCCCCAGCGGATCGCCTGCCGCCGCACCCAGCCCTTGAGAACCGTCACCTGTCCCCTCCCTACCCTCTCCACCCCTGGCCGCGCGACCCGGGCACGCCGTCCGGGCCAGCCAGCGGCGCCTGTGTCACCGGGCCCCTCACCCGGTTCTGCTCGAGGAGACCGGGCACGACCGGCCGCCATTACGGATTCGGGCCGGAGCGGTCAGGCTTTGCGGGCGGGACGGAGTCGACTGCTCGCCCCACCCCGACTCCACGCTGGAGGAGCGAGCGCGCAGCGCGGCGGGCGGGCCTGGAGACTGCGCCGAGCCGGCTGAACCGAGACCCCGCGCCTCGCTATACACCGGCTAGACAGCGGGCGACCCGCCGGGCCACCTGTTGGGGTGGGTCGGCGGGTCGTCCTGGTAGGGGCGCCCGGGCAGTCCAGGCGACAGACGGGCCGGTTGGAGCGGCCCCTCTGCCGGTCAGACGCGAACGGTGCTGCCGCGCAGGGCGCGCACGACCGCGATGACGATGCAGGCGCCCAGCACCGCCAGCAGGAGGCTCGGCAGGTTGAAGCCGGTGACGTCGGTGCCGAAGACGGTGCGGCCGATGAAGCCGCCGACGAGCGCGCCGACGATGCCCAGCACAATCTCGCCGATCAGCCCGTAGCCCCCACCCATGATCGCGCCGGCGATCAGGCCGGCCACCAGTCCAAGCACGATCCAGACGATGATATCCATGCGATTCCTCCTCGACCGATCCGGCACCCGCCACGCACGCCGAGCGCCTGGTTCAGCGGAGGGCAATGCAAACGGCGTGCCGGCTCAACGGTCGAGGGCGCGCCCGAGCGGCAGCGTCCTCGACCGATCCTCACCAACCGACCGGGACCTGGGGACGAAACGGGGTTCGACAACGATGCCGAACGCGTCGAGGTAGCGCTCCAGACATTCCACGGAGAACTCGCCCACATGGCCACGCAGCAGCCGGCTGATCCGGGGCTGCTTCGTGTTGAGCCTGGCGGCAACTTCCGACTGAGTCAGGCCGCTCTCAGCGATGGCGTGCTGAAGCGCAACGGCCAGGCGCACCCGCAGATGCTTCCTCTCCGCGTCGGTTTGTCCGAGATCGGCAAAGACGTTGCCGCTCCCCCGCTTGACGATCCGATCTACGATGGACATCTGCTACCCCCTACCTCCGCGCTGGGCGCGCATCTGGCGTAGTCGGTGCTCTATCAGCTTGATGAAGCGAGTCGACGTCCTGATACCCCGGGCCGACTTCTTCTTGAACGCCAGAAGGACATAGTTGGAATTTCGGTACTCGATGGTGTAGATCGTGCGGAATGTGTCTCCCGCAAAGGGGACTTTGATCGCCCAGACTTTGCCCCCTTGAACTCAGCCATTGGCGTAGCGGGATGGTGCCTCCCCCCAACGGCCGCCGTGTCGAGTGCCTCAGCCACTTTCTCACGCACGGGTTCGGGGAACTCCGTGATGACTTCATCGACCCCGAACATGTAGAGAGTCTGCTTCGGCTTCGGCAGCTCCCGCATAACGGCCCCGCGTATAACAGCACCATTATAGTGCCGGTGTCAATAGTCCAGAGCCCGCTAATGGCGGGCCGGAGGCGACCGATCAAAGGATAGCATGATTGGAAGGTAATCGGACTGCAATCATCGGCGCCGCTAAGACGGAGATGATCGGCCGCGAGCCTGGCGGTGATCGAAGTGACCGAACGGTGCTCAGATGGAAGCGCCGGCCGGTGGGTCGTAGGCGCGGATGGGGGGCAGCGGGCCCTGCCAGCGCTCGACCTCGACCAGCGCATGCTGACCGGTGCAGCCCTGCGCCAGCCGCGACGTGCCCCGGTCGCGCGTGAGCACGTTCGGGTTGCCGTGGACGCACGGCGAGTCCGGGTCGGCCGGGTCGAGCGGGTCGTACCAGGCGCCGGTCGAGAGCTGGACGACGCCGCGCCGCACCGCCTCGCTCACCACCGCGCCGGCCAGGCAGCTCCCCCGATCGTTGAAGACGCGCACGACGTCGCCGTCGCTGATCCCGCGCGCGGCGGCATCGACCGGGTGCAGACGGATCGGCTCGCGCCCCTGCACCTTCGACGCCTGGCTGTGGGCGCCGACATCGAGCTGGCTGTGGAGGCGTGTGGCCGGGTTGTTCGCGATCAGGTGGAGGGGGTAGCGCGCGGCGGCCGGCGCGCCCAGCCACTCCGCCGGCTCGAACCAGGTCGGGTGGCCGGGGCAATCGTCGTAGCCGAAGCCCGCGATCCGCTCGGAGTAAACCTCGATCCGGCCGCTCGGCGTCGTGAGCGGCGCGCCCTCCGGGTCGGCCCGGAACTCCTCGAACAGGACAAGGTCCTCCTCCAGGTTGGGGATGTCAAGGCAGCCGGCGCTCCAGAACGCCTCGAACTCGGGAAGTGCCGGGCCGCCCCGGGCGGCGACCTTCTCGCGCCAGCCGTCGTAGAGGTGGCGCAGCCAGGCGCGCTCGCCGCGCCCCTCCGTGAAGCGCGCCTCGACGCCGAGCGCCGCCGACAGGTCGGCGAAGATCGCGTGGTCGTCGCGCGCCTGCGCGTAGGGCTGGACCGCCCGGTGCATCGCGATCAGGCAGGGGTCGTTCGGGGAGCCGCCGATGTCGTTGCGCTCGAGGGTGACGGTGGCGGGCAGCACGATGTCGGCGTGGCGCGCCATAGGCGTCCAGAACGGGTCGTGCACGACGATCGTGTCGGGCCGGTGGAGGGCGCGGCGCAGCCGGGGGATGTCCTGGTGGTGGTGGAACGGGTTGCCGCCACACCAGTAGACGAGCTTGATCGCCGGGTAGGTGTAGCGCGCGCCGTTGTAGTCGAACGCCTCGCCCGGCCCGAGCAGCATGTCCGAGACGCGGGCGACCGGGATGAAGGCGCGGACGGGGTTGCGCAGTTGCGGCAGCGCCGGCGGGCCGACCCGCAGCGGCGGGCGACCGACGTAGCCCATCGAGCCGTAGCCCTGACCGAAGCCGCCGCCTGGTAGGCCGATCTGCCCCAGCATCG
>JBHOQZ010000662.1:0-2846 GCA_042408635.1 Chloroflexota bacterium | reverse complement strand
CGAGCCCGGCGACGTGCAGGAACGCTCGACGCGAGAGAGGGGATCGACCGCGCTCAGGCATGACTGACTCCTTTCGTGGCGGCTCGTTTCGCCCGATTGATGGCAGTTCATCATCGCGCCCGTGGCCGCGCGCCCGACAGCCGCGTCAGCCCGACCTGCGCCACCACGGGACACCAGCGACAGGGCAGCCAGGCGCCGACAGCGCGCCGACCTGGCGCCCCGGGTGCGCCAGACTGTAGCACTGCCGACCGGGAGCGTCAACGCGAATGCCCGACTAATGATCGGTGCGCACGAGTTTCGGCTAGCGATTGCCGCCCGGCCGCCCAGGGGTGATGGAGGCGGTGGAAAGAGTGCGGACCTGGTCCTCGGCGCGTTGATGGAAGGTGCGAACGTGATTCGGCCAGGGGTCGGCGGGCTGAAGCCGGCGCGCAGGGACGGCCTCCTCTGCTACGTCAACGCGGCACTGTGCCGACTCGGCCGCACGTCGACCTCGGCGGGCTGAAGCCGGCGCGCAGGGATAGGACAGCCGGCTGAAGCTTGGGACGGGGCGGCCCCGCGTCCCTACGCCCGGGCTTCAGCCCGCCGACTCTAACCCCCGCATCAATTGAGCAACGACACATCACCCCCCGGGCTGAGCTGGTGACGCCCCGGCGGGTACCCGGCGGGTGCGCCGGGGCAGTCTGAGCACGGGGATCGAGCCCCGCGCGCCGGCAGGCGCCATGGCCGAAAGACAGTCGCAACGATCATCAGGCGGGTCGGCCGGGCCTCGGTGCTTGACAGGTCGGGGTGACGGTGCTAGGCTCGTCTGCATACGTATGCAGCGCGCCGACGCTACCCGCCGGCCTCTCTGCCGGCCACCTGGAGGGAGCGACCATGCCCGACGCGCAGCCCCGGCCCACAGCGGACGCGCAGCCCCACCCCGCCCCTGACGGGCAGCACCCGCCCGACCCGATGGCCGGGCGCATCGTCAGGCACCGCGACCTGCCCGGCCGAGGCATCCCGCTGATGTTCATCGACAGCATCCTCCCCGGCCACCAGCGCCTCAACTACGCCATCATCGGCGACACCGCCAGCGAGAACCCCGACTTCCGCCCCCTCATCTCCGCCCCGCACAAGTTCCAGATCGGCATGGTCAAGGCGCCGCCCGGCAACGGCCCCGCCTACCACACCCACGATTACGTCGAGTCGTTCCTCGTCCTTAAGGGGCGGTGGCGCTTCTACTGGGGCTCTGATCCCGACCCCGAGCGGAGCGAGGGTGAAACCGTGCTCGACGAATGGGACTACATCTCGCTGCCGCCCGGCCTCTACCGCGGCTTCCACAATGCCTCCGACGCCGACGGCTGGGTCTTCGCCGTGCTCGAGCCGCACGAGGTGTTCGCCGGCAAAGACCCCTACTGGAGCCCCGCCGTCGAGCGCGCCGCCGCCGACTACGGTTTCCGCGCCGACGAACGCGGCCGCATGATCAAGCCGCCCAACTACGAGGAGCTCCGCGACGAGCTCGCCGCCCGGCTCGAAGGCCGGAGGTAGGACCACGATGCGCCGCAGCACCGAGCGCATCCTGACCACCCACGTCGGTAGCCTCCCGCGGCCCCAGGCCGTGGTCGACCTGCTCTTCGCGCAGGACCGGGGCGAGCCGGTTGATCCGGCCGTCTTCGACACCACCCTGCGCGAGGCGGTGCGCGACGTCGTGCGGCGCCAGGTCGAGGCCGGCATCGACGTCGTCAGCGACGGCGAGCAGAGCAAGATCAGCTACGCCACCTACATCCGCCACCGCCTGACCGGCTTCGAGATCGGGGAGGTGCCGCGCGCCACCCCGCGCGACCTCGACGAGTTCCCCGAGTACCGCGACCGCCTGGCGCGCGAGGGCGGCACGCCGCGCTACCACCGCCCCGTCTGCACCGGGCCGATCGCGGTGAAGGATACCGCTCCCCTGGCCGCCGACATCGAGCGCTTCCGGGCGGCGCTGACCGAGGCAGGTGTCGGCGAGGGGTTCATGAACGCTCCCTCGCCGGGCGTCTGCGCCGTCTTCCAGCCGAACCGCTACTACCCGACCGACGATGCGTATCTTGCGGCGCTGGCCGAGGCGCTGCGCGCGGAATACGAGGCGATCGTGGGCGCGGGCCTGCTGCTGCAGGTCGATTGCCCGGACCTGGCGATGGGGCGCCACATCCGGTTCCGCGACGCCTCAGAGGCCGAGTTCCTGCGCGCGGCTGAGCGGGGGGTCGAGGCGCTCAACCACGCCCTCGCGCGCATCCCGCCCGACCGCGTCCGCATGCACGTGTGCTGGGGCAACTACGAGGGGCCGCACACGCACGACATCCCTCTCAGGACGATTGTGGGGATCGTCCTGAGAGTGCGGGCGGGTGCCATCCTGGTCGAGGCCGCCAACCCGCGCCACGCCCACGAATGGAGCGTCTGGCGCGAGGTGCCGCTGCCCGACGACAGGGTGCTCGTGCCCGGCTGCATCGACAGCACGACCAACTTCGTCGAGCACCCCGAGCTGGTGGCCGAGCGCATCTGCCGGTTTGCCGAGCTGGTCGGGCGCGAGCGCGTGATCGCCGGCACCGACTGCGGCTTCGGCACCTTCGCCGGCTTTGGCGCCGTCCACCCCAGCATCGCCTGGGCGAAGCTGGCGGCGCTGGCCGAGGGGGCCGCCATCGCGACCAGCCGCCTCTGGTAGTGCCCACGCTCGAGCCTCGGTCGTGGGGACCCGCGGTAGAAGCGGTCGCCGCGGGCGATGATGGCGATACGCCCGAGCCTCGGTCGTGGGGACCCGCGGCTCGTCGCGCGGCCCGCCGGGGCGGCACCAGGGAGAGGAGAACGCGCACCGATGACCGAGTCAACGA
>JBHOQZ010000657.1:0-1024 GCA_042408635.1 Chloroflexota bacterium | reverse complement strand
GCGTTGCTGGCACTGGCGGCGTGGCGGGTGCTCATCGGCCGGCGCGTCTAGCCCCGGGCGGCGGATGCACGCGCACCCGCGATCCGGTAAGGTGAGCGGGGCGGCATCGCCGGCCACCACAGCGAGCGCCGGGGGGCGCTGGCGGTGTCCGCCGGTTCGCTGGCAAAGGGGGCAGCATAGCGGTGGACTTCGAACTGATCGGCCGCGTGCTCGGGATCGTGGTGATCGATCTCGTGCTCAGCGGCGACAACGCGGTCGTGATCGGGCTGGCGGCGCGGCGCCTCAACCCGCGCCAGCGCCGTCAGGCGATCATCTGGGGCGGGGTCGGCGCCATCGGCCTGCGCGTGCTCTTCACGGCGCTGGCGGCCCTGCTGCTGGGGGTGCCGCTCCTCCAGTTCCTCGGCGGCCTGCTGTTGGTCTGGATCGCCTACCGGCTGTTGCGCGAGGATCAGCACGAGGAGGCGGCCCACATCCAGGAGGGTCGCAACCTCGTCGAGGCGATCCGCACGATCGTCCTGGCCGACGTGATCATGAGCCTCGACAACATCCTGGCGGTGGGCGGGGTCGCCCACGGCGATATCGGCCTGCTCCTGTTCGGCCTCGGGCTCAGCATGCCGCTTATCCTCTTCGGCAGCAACCTGATCGCCGTCCTCTCGGCGCGCGCGCCGTGGCTGGCGTACATCGGCTCGGCCATCCTCGCCTGGACCGCCGCCGAGATGATGATTCACGACGGCATCCTCGGCGCCTACATCCCGCACGTCGGCTGGTCGGTCGAGCCGTTCCCGGTGATCGTCACCGTCGGCACGGTCCTGCTGGCCTACCTGATGAACCGCCGCGCCGCCGCCCGTACCGCCGCTCGGCCGACCGAGACGATGCCGCCCACGCCCTCGACGGAGGCCGTGACATTCGATGCGGCTGAGGAGCCGTCGCCGGAGCCGGCGCGCCCCGCCGTCGGCTCGGCGCCCGAGGGCCGGGTCCGCTCCTCGCGGTAGCGCCCGGTGGGGCTGCCGGGCGCCGGCGCGAT